>JAFGEZ010000019.1 GCA_016931295.1 Candidatus Krumholzibacteriota bacterium | reverse complement strand
GTCGAGGACCGCGACGAGCGTCACCTCCGGAAGATCGAGCCCCTCGCGCAGCAGGTTGATGCCGATGAGGACGTCGAACTCGCCGAAGCGCAGGTCGCGCAGGATCTCGACGCGGTCGAGGGCGGCGATGTCGCTGTGCAGGTACCGCACCCGCACGCCGAGGTCGGAGAAGTACCGGGTGAGATCCTCCGACATCCGCTTGGTGAGAGTCGTCACGAGGACACGCTGGCCACGCTCGACGCGCAGACGGATCTCCTCGAGGAGGTCGTCCACCTCCCCCTCGACGGGCCGGACGACGATCGCGGGATCGATGAGGCCGGTGGGGCGGACGATCTGTTCGACGACCTCCCCACCGCACCGTTCCAGCTCCCAGGGCCCCGGCGTCGCCGAGACGAAGATGAAGCGCCCGATCAGTTCCTCGAACTCCCCGAAGCGCAAGGGCCGGTTGTCGAGCGCGGAGGGAAGCCGGAAACCGTGCTCCACGAGGGTCGTCTTGCGGCTCCGGTCCCCCTCGTACATCGCGCGGATCTGCGGGATCGTCACGTGCGACTCGTCGATGATGCAGAGGAAATCGTCGCGGAAATAGTCGATGAGCGTCGCGGGACGCTCTCCCGGGAGGCGCCCGGAGAGGTGGCGCGAGTAGTTCTCGATCCCCGTGCAGTACCCCATCTCCCGCATCATCTCGATGTCGTAGCGCGTGCGCTTCTCGAGCCGCCGCGCCTCGAAGGCCATCCCCGCCCGCTTCAGCTCCTCGAGCCGCCCGGCGAGCTCCTCCTCGATGGAGCGGATCGCCCGCTCGACCGATTCCCCCGAGGTGACGAAGTGCGTGGCTGGAAAGACCGTCGCACGGGCGGTTTTCCGGAGCACCTCCCCGGAGACGGGATGGACGACCGATATCCGTTCGATCTCGTCGTCGAAGAGCTCGATGCGCAGCCCCTCCTCCATGTAGGCTGGCCGGAGCTCGATGACGTCGCCGCGGACGCGGAAGTTCCCCCGCCCGAAATCGAGGTCGTTGCGCGAGTACTGGAGCCGGACGAGGTCGCCGAGGAGCGCGTCCCGTCCGCAGGCGGCCCCCTCCTCGAGCGACACCGTCATGTCGCGGAACTCCTCGGGTGACCCGAGGCCGTAGATGCACGAGACGCTCGCCACGACGACGACGTCGCGCCGCGTCATCAGCGAGCCGGTCGTCCGCAGCCGCAGCCGGTCGATATCCTCGTTGATCGAGGCGTCCTTCTCGATATAGGTGTCGGTCGCCGGGATGAAGGCCTCGGGCTGGTAGTAGTCGTAGTAGGAGATGAAGTACTCCACCGCGCTTTCGGGGAAGAGATTGCGGAACTCGCCGTAGAGCTGCGCGGCGAGGGTCTTGTTGTGGGAGATGACAAGCGCAGGCATCCCGCACCGGGCGATGACGTTCGCGATGGTGAAGGTCTTGCCCGACCCGGTGACGCCGAGGAGCGTCTGGTACTTCCGCTTCTCCCTGACGCCGCGGAGGAGCTCCTCGATCGCCCGGGGCTGATCGCCCGTCGGCCCGTAGGGTGCGGTGATGGTGAAGAGGGACATCGCGCTCCAGGACTCCGGCGACTCAGCGGAGGTCGTCGCGGGTGATCCGGATGTCGCTGACGACCTGTCCGCGCATTCCCGGCCTGTCCAGGCGGCGGCCGTTCAGCTCGCTGGTGAATCCGCCGGCGTTGCCGATCTTGCGCAGGACGATCGCCTCGGTGGCGGTGAAGGTCCGCGTCCGGCCGGGAAAGAGGATGAAATCGAAGAACGAGGTGTCGGCGGGGGCCGAGATCGTCACGAGATCGAACCACACGCTGTCCGCGGGGCCCGCGGTGAGCGTGAGTATCAGCGTCTCCGGAATCGCCTCCTCTCGCCGCCGGTCTTCCACGGCGGGCTCCCGCTCCTCCTCGCCGGACGGCGCCGCCTCCGAGGAATCGCGCCGCTGCGTCTCCGCCGCCGTCGGCGGGTAGTCCGGCGGCTCCGCCACGCGGTCGCGCCGCCAGTCGATACGCAGGAGGACGACGACGAGCGCCACGACGAGAACGGCGGGAAGCAGGAATCTCCTGAGGATCCCCGGGGACGCGATCCGTTCCTCGACCGTCTCGGCCTCGATCTCCCACAGGTCGCCGCGGCTCGTGTGCGTCTGCCCCGTCTGGACCTCGTACTTGTCGAGGATGTGCTGTACGTCGAGATCGAGCAGCGCGGCGTAGGTCCGCAGGAACCCCTTGATGTAGACCTTGGCCGGCAGGGCCTCGAAGTTGTCCGTCTCGAGGTACCCGATCGTCCCGGCGGGGATCCGCGTTTCCCTGCTGATCTCCTCGAGGGAACGCCCCGAGGCCTCCCGCGCGGCGAGAAGGATCTCGCCGACCGTCTCCTCGCCGCGGAACGGTCCGTCCCGGCCCCTCGTTTCTTCCGTTCCTCCGGGATCCTCGCTCACCCGATATCCTCCAGTATCCGTTCCAGCCGTCCGCGCCGGTCGCTCATCTCCTCGAAGCGCTCGCGTTCCCGGGCGACGACCTCGGCGGGCGCCCGCTGGACGAACCGCCCGTCATCGAGGCGCACGGCTATCTTGTCGCACTCGACGCCGAGTTTTTCAAGTTCCTTTTTCAGCCGGGCCCGTTCCTCGGCGAGATCGACGACACCGTCGAGCGGAAGGTAGATCTCGAGACCCGCGAGACCCGCCGCGACGCTCCCCGCCGGTTTCCCGGCGCCCTCGGTCGTTTCGATCTCCGCGACGCGCGCGAGGTGCCTGATCTGCGGCTCGAAGCGGGCGAGCCGCCCGGCCATCCCGCTTCCCGGCTCGCAGTTCAGGATCACGTCGACCGCGCTCGCCGGGGGGACGTTGCATCCCTGCCGCAGGTTCCTGATCGTCGTGACGATCTCCTTGAAGAGCCCGACGTCGAGGTCGAGGTTCTCGTCGACGAGTTCGCCGGCCGGCAACCCGATCGTTCCCTCGGAGAGCGCCGGCCGACCCGGCGCGAGCATCCGCCAGATCTCCTCGGTGATGAAGGGCATGAAGGGGTAGAGCAGGACCATCGACCCGCCGAGGACGAACCGCGCGGCGGCGACGGCGCCGGCGGCCCGCTCGCCGCCCTCTCGCAGCGCCGGTTTCGCCATCTCGAGATACCAGTCGCAGAACTCGTGCCAGAAGAAGTCGTGGAGCAGCCGGATCGCCTCGTCGAAACGGAACCGCTCGAGGCGGTCGTCGACGGCGCGCCACGTGTCGACAAGGCGCGATGCGATCCAGCGGTCCTCCCATCCGAAGACGACCGGTCCCGTTTTCTCGTCGCCGAGGAGGGCGGCGCCGGCCTCGCCGACGGGACCGCTCCCCGGCCCCGCCGACTCCTCTCGCCCGAGCACGAAGCGGGCCGCGTTCCATATCTTGTTGGCGAAATGCCGTCCGGTCTCCACCTTCGCCTCGTCGAAGAGCAGGTCCTGGCCCGGCGGCGAGAGCATCATCAGCGTGAAGCGCAGCGCGTCGGCCCCGTACTCGTCGATGATGTCGATCGGGTCGGGGGAGTTCCCGAGCGACTTGCTCATCTTCCGGCCCTTCGCGTCCCTGACGATCCCCGTGATGTAGACCGTGGAGAAGGGGATCTCCCCGAGGAACTCGAGGGACGCCATGATCATGCGGGCCACCCAGAAGAAGATGATGTCCCCGCCGGTCACGAGCACGTCGGTCGGGTGGAAGACGTCGAGATCCTTCGTTTGCTCCGGCCAGCCGAGCGGGGAGAAGGTCCACAGCCACGAGGAGAACCAGGTGTCGAGGACGTCCTCGTCCTGCCGGAGTGCGCCGGATCCGCAAGCGGGACACGCGACGGGCTCGATCGCCGAGACGATCGTCTCGCCGCAACCGCAGTACCAGACCGGGATGCGGTGTCCCCACCAGAGCTGCCGCGAGATGCACCAGTCGCGGATGTTCTCCATCCAGCTCAGGTAGATGTTCTTCCACCGCTCGGGAAAGAACCCGACGTCGCCGGCGACGGCCGCGTCGATGCCCGGCGCCGCCAGCGAGGCCATCCGGAGAAACCACTGCATCGAGATCGCCGGTTCGACGACGGCGCCGCAGCGGTCGTGATGGCCGACCGAATGGTCGTAGTTATCGATCCGGCGGAGGAGCCCCGCCTCATCGAGAGCCGCGACGATCCTCCGGCGCGCCTCGAAGACGTCGAGGCCGGCGTACTTCCCCGCGCGGTCGTTCATCCGGCCGTCGCGGCCGATCACGACGACGGGGTCGAGATCGTGCCGCCGGCCGATCTCGAAATCGGTCGTGTCGTGCGCGGGAGTGACCTTGAGGCAACCCGTCCCGAACTCGGGATCGACCGCCTCGTCGAGGATGACGGGGATCTCCCGGTCGGTGAGCGGGAGCCGGAGAAGCCGCCCTGCCAGTTCCGCCGCCCGCTCGTTCAGCGGGCTCACGGCGACGGCGACGTCGCCGAGCATCGTCTCGGGCCGCGTCGTGCCGACGACGAGCTCTCCCCCGCCGTCGGCGAAGGGGTAGGCCACGTAGTAGAGCGAGCCGTGCGTGTCGACGAACTCGACCTCCTCGTCGCTGATCGCCGTGCCGCAGGAGGGGCACCAGTTGACGATGTAGTCGCCGCGGTAGACGAGGCCCTTTTCGTGGAGCCGGACGAAGACCTCCCGGACGGCGCGGGAGACGCCCTCGTCGAGGGTGAACGCCTCGCGCGACCAGTCGAGCGCGACGCCGAGGCGGCCGAGCTGCTGGACGATCCGTCCGTGATACAGCTCCTTCCAGCGCCAGCATTCCTCGAGAAAGGCCTCGCGGCCGAGCTCTCCGCGCGACAGCCCCCGTTCGGCGAGCGATCGTTCGACGACGTTCTGCGTGGCGATGCCCGCGTGGTCCGTCCCGGGAAGCCACAGAACGTTGCATCCCCGGATCTTCTTCCAGCGGATCAGGATGTCCTGCACCGTCGTGCCGAGGCAGTGGCCGATCGTCAGCTTGCCCGTGACGTTCGGCGGGGGGAGGATGATCGTGTAGGACGGCGCGTCCGCCTCCGCGTCCGCGGTGAAGACGCCGCGCTCTGTCCAGAAGTCGTTCCATCTGCGCTCGACGTCGCTCGGGCTGTAGACCTTCTCCAGCATCGACACTCCTTCTGCGGGCTTTCGTTCCGGAATCGGTCCGCTAAAACTAACACGCGCCGGGGCGGGGGTCAACAGCGGCCCGCCCTCCGCCCTTTTCCGTCAGTTGCCGAGGCCGAGCCACGCGAGAGCGGCGGCCGACGCGGGAAGAAGGTACCACGCGAAGCGGTGCATCCGGTCGCGGCGGAGAAGGCCGATCAGCAGGCGCAGCGCGCCCCAGCCCGAAAGGAAGGCCGCCGCGGCGGCGATGGCGAGCGTCGCCAGGGCGCCCGGCCCGGCAGGGCCGGCGCCCCCCGCCGTCTCGAGAAGCAGCGCGCCGAGGATCGCGGGCACGGAGAGGAGAAAGGAGAACTCCGCCGCCTCGGCGTGCCCCGCGCCGAGCAGCAGGGCCGTCGTGATCGTCAGGCCGCTGCGCGAGAGGCCGGGAAGGATCGCCGCCGCCTGGGCGATGCCGATGAGAACGGCCTCGCGCGGCCCGATCGGCCGGCTCCCCCGCCGGTTGCGCGAGAAAAGGAGGAAGAGCCCCGTCGCGGCGAGGAGCGCCGCCGCGACCGCCGGCTCGTCGAAGAGCCCCGTCACGCGGTCGTGCAGGAACACGCCGACCAGGCCGGCGGGCACGCTTCCGAGCACGATCAGGCCGACGTAGCCCATGGCGCCGCGCCGCGCCTCCTCCACCTTCCCGGCGAGCCCCGAGCAGATCGCCCCGATCTTCCGCCGGTAGACGACGATGACCGCGCCGAGCGTGCCGGCGTGGACCGCCACCTCGAAAAGGACGCCGCCCGCCTGCCCGCCGCGGAGACCGAGCAGGGCCTCGGCGAGGACGAGGTGGCCGGAGGAGGAGACCGGCAGGAACTCGGTGAGACCCTGTATCAGGGCGAGCAGGATCGCCGTCGGCAGCGGTATCGGCACGGAGCGCTCCTTTCAACCGGAGAGGAAAGCGACGATCCCGACGAACATCCCCGCCTTGAGGAGCAGGGAGACGAGACCGAGACGCCGCCCGCGCGAGGCGAGCGCGATCGACGCGACGAGGATCGGCTCGAGCCCGGCGGCGACAACGACCGCGTACCCCCTCCCGTAGAATCCGGTGATCGCGGGAAGGGGAAAGAGCAGGGCGAGAAAAACGAAGATCGTCGTCGCCGCGGCGAGCGCCCGCCGGCGTCCCGAGACGATCGGGACGGTACGCGCGCCGCAGGCGGCGTCGCCCGCCTCGTCCTCGCAGTCCTTGACCAGTTCCCGTCCAAGAACGAACGCGAAGGTGAAGGCGGCCGGCACCCACCCCGCCGCGATGCGACCGGCGGCGAATGCGCCGAGCAGGAATCCGGACGCCGAGACGACGGAGACGAGCAGGTTCCCGGCGAGGAAGAGCCGCTTGAGCCTCGCCGAGTAGAGATGGAGGAGCAGGGCCCAGATGAGGATCCATGCGGCGAGAGATGCCGGCAAGGCGGCCGCCGCGGCCGCCGCGCCGACGAGCAGAGCGGCGTAGAGGATCCCCGCCGCCCGCGTCGAGACCGTCCCGGACGGAATGGGACGCCCCGGCTTGTTGACCGCGTCGATGTCGCGGTCGCGGAGATCGTTGATGACGTTTCCCGCCGCCGTGACGAGGGCCGTCGCCCACAGCAGAAGGGCCGGCGGCCATCCCCCGCCGGCGAGAACGTGTCCCGCGCCGGCCGAGAGGGCGGCGGCCGCCGCGTTGTGCGGCCGGATGATCCTGATGAAGCCGTACAGTCTTCTCATGGAACGTCCAGGAGGATCTCCAGCCAGCCGAACCCGTCGTCGGCGTCGCCGGTCGGGGCCTCGACGAACCGCCAGCCGAACCCCGCCGAAACGTTCGATCCGCCGCCGAGATCGACGATACAGGAGGCGGCGGCGATCCGTTCGGTTGTCGTTCGGCCGCTCGGGAAGGGGGGATCGGGATCCTCGGCGCGGTCCCATTCCCTGAAGTCGGCGCCCTCGCCGCGCCGCGTGACGGCCGCGTCCACCGAGAGAACGGCCCGGCGGGAGACGGGAGCGGCGATCCGCAGGCGCCACCGGTCGCTGTCGGGACCGAGCGGCGACCCGAGGCAGGCGTCGGCGCCCGGTTGCCCGGACCCGGCGAGATAGCGCGTCGCGAGGGAATCCTTGTGCGCGTACGTGAAGATGTCGACGAAGGTGTAGCCGGCGAGGAGTTCGAGCTCGCGCCGTCCGGCCCGCAGGTGCGCCTGGATCGAGAGGTCGAACGCGATCCGGTCGGGCGCCGGGGGATCGCTTTCGTACTGGAAATCGTCGACGAGCAGCTCGCCGCGGGCGAAGAGCCCGCGCGCGAGCGGCACCGAGAGATCCACGCCCCAGAGGATGTTGTCGTCCTCCTTCTCGTTGTACTGGTTCGCGTAGAAGGAGCCGAGGGGCAGCAGGTAGGCGTAGTCGAACAATCGGTCTGTGTAGACGACCGTCTCCCCGATCCCGATACGCGCACGCCCGAGACGCGCGACGAGCCGGTGCCCGGCGAGCCGCCTCGGCCGGACGCCGTCGAGCAGGGCGTGGACGGCGACGAGCGTGAAGCGCCCGAGCGTCGCCTCGGCCAGCACGCGGTCGAGCGATCCCGCCGTCATCGAGAGGAGGAGCCCCTCCTCCCCGCCGCCCCAGTGGACGTGATCGCGGCCGACGCTCAGCCGCCAGCGTCTCCCCGTCCACGAGACGGAGCCGCGATCGAGGGAGGCCGTCACGCCGCGCCAACTCCTCTCGCGGGGATCGGACGCCTCCGCGCCCCGCGCCAGCGCGCGCTCCGGGCGGATCCGGACGCGGTAGGCCGTCTCGATCGTCACCGCGCCGTTTCCTCCGAGCGAGAGAAGGACCGACGGGAGGATCGTCCCGTCCGCCTGCCCCCGGTCGTCGTCGACGCTCTTGCGCAGGCCGCCGCCCGCGGCGAGATCGATCGCCGCGAAATCCCGGTCCTCCACCAGAACGAGCGGGGCGGTGTCTTCGCGGAGGGAGGGGCGGCCGAGCGCGGCCCCGTTGAATTCGTGGAAGAGCCGGCCGTAGAGAAAGGCCTGGCGCGGCGTCAGGTCGATCCCCTCCTCCTCGACGCGCCGCCCGATCTCCTCGACGTGGCGCATGATCTGGAGCCGCGTCAGCGGCCGGGTTGTCTCGAGGCTCGCGAGCCCGATGAGCTCGAAGGTGCCGAGCGCCGGGTAGACCCAGGAATCGACGGGGATCGTCTCGTCGGAGGCGGCGCAGGGAACGGCCGCGACGCACAGAAAAAACCCGGCGAGGATGATCCCCGCCGGTCCTGCGGGTCGCACGGTACCGTCCCTCATCGTCACGACCGCCTTCATTCGGTGGGCTGCAGTCTCCCGGGACCGTCGCACCGGGAATCGGCCGCCATCCGATAGCACTCCCGCGCCTTCCGCTTGTCGTCCTGCTTTTCGTACGAGATGCCGAGGCTGAAGTAGACGCGCGTGTCGCCCGGGTTGATCTCGGTGACCTTCTTGTAGTAGTCGAGGGCCTTCCGCGGCTGTTCCATCCGGTTGTAGCACTCGCCGATGTAGTAGAGGATCGTCGCGTTCCCCGGGTTGAGGCACACCGCCTGTTTCAGGTACTTCAGCGCGCGGGCGTAGACGCCGCGCCGGTACGAGAGATAGCCGAGGTAGAAGAAGGCGTTGACGTTGTCGCCCTCGAGCCTGAGTATCTTGCGGAATTCCTCCTCGGCGTCGTCGTACCGGCCCTCGTTGATGAGGGCGACGCCGAGGTTGTAATGACCCTCGACGCACCCCGGGTCGATCTCGATCCCGATGCGGAACTCCTTGATCGCCTGTTCGCGGTTCCCCTCCTCACCGTAGAGGGCCCCGAGATTGAAATGCGCCTCCGCGCTCCGCGGATTGTGCTGGACCGCCTTCCTGAACTGCTGCAGCGCGGCGTTTCGCCGGCCGCCCAGGTCGAGGATGTATCCGAGGTTCGTGTAGGATTTCGCGTGCGTCGGATCGATGGCGATCGCCTGCCGGTAGAGACGCTCCGCCTCGTCGTAGCGGTGGCTCTTCGTGTAGGCGACGCCGAGGCGGTAGTAGCATTCGGGATTGTCGGGCTCGATCTCGATCGCCTCGCCGTGCGTGGCGATCGCCTCGTCGAGACGCCCCTGCTTCTCGAGGAGGCGGCCCATGCGGTAGACGGGCAACGCCCCCGTCCCCTCGTGCCCGCGGAGACGATCGTAGCCCGCGAATGCGCGGTCCCACGACCCGATGCGCTCGAGAAGCTCGCACGCGTCGCACACGTCCTCCGTGCACGCCGCGTCGTCGCGGAGAACGCCGGCGAGCACCTCCTCGGCGCGCCGCGCGTCGTTTCGGCGGACGAGATGCCGCGCGAGCTCGATCGCCTCCTCCGGCCGCGCCGTCCCCTCCCCGACCTTCCGGCCGAGCCTGACGATCTCCCGTCCCTCCTCGGAGCGCTCGCCGCGCGCGAGCTCGAACAACCGTTCCCACCGAATCGTCAAATCACGACCCCCTGCGAGGATACCCTGTCGATGCACCGTTCCCGCTCCAGAACCTAGACCGGTCGGCACGTTCCTGTCAAGGCCTGAAATGAAGAGGCTATCCCTCTGTCGAAAAAACAGTTGGAATAATCCGTGGCTGAGGTCAGCGCAGGAGGCCGGTGCGGAAGGAGCGGTACTGGCGGAACTGGAGTTGCATCATCAGGCGGTCGCTCGGGCGATAGGTGAGATCGACGTTCGGGATGATGAAATCGGGGTTCTGTCCCCCCTCGGGACCGGTCATCACGGAGGAGACGCCGACGTCCCAGCGGAGGAAGAGATCGTCGCGGAGACGCAGGTCGAAATGTCCCATGTAGAAACCCGTCCCCGCGGAGCCCCGGTCGTCCGAGGAGAAGTACGAGAACCCGACCGACTGGTGGAAGCTCAGCCCGGGGATGGCGAGGAACTGCTGCGGGGATGCCGCCCGGTCGATGTAGTCGCTGAAGACGCTCGGCACCGGCGGCCGGACGTCCGTCGCCGCGGCCGTCGCCGCCAGGAAAAGAAAAGCGGCCGCGGCCGCGATCCGTCTCCATGCCGGCCGCGTCATCCGAGCAGCTCCCTGATCTTCCGCTTGAGCGGGTCGAGATCGCTCGACTTGACGATGTACGCGTCCGCCGCCCACGTCTGGAAATCGTCCTTGTAGACCGAGTAGGCGGAGTTGATGATGACCGGGATGTTCTTGTGCCGCTGGACGATCTCCCTGAGCGCGTCGATCCCGCTCTCTTCCTTCAGCTTGATATCGAGCACGATGAGATCGGGCCGTGCCGTCTCGACCGCGTCGATCGCCCCGGCGATGTCCGCCGCGGTGACCGTCTCGTACCCCTCGCCCTGAAGTTCCTCGCTGTAGAGCTTCCTGACGTTGATCTCGTCGTCGACGATCAGGATCTTGACCATGCCCTTCCCTTCACGAAAAAAACCGCGATCCGTGGGCGAATCCCGGTCATAGTATTCTACCGTCGCTTTCGATCGGTCAAGTTCTATTTCAGGTCGTCGGCTCGGCGATGCGCACCTCGAGAACGATCTCGATCGGCACGGACGATCCCACCTCGTCTCCCGAGATCGTCACGGGCACCCTGATGGTCCGCACGGGCGCGGCAGCGGGCCGGGGCGCGGGCTCCGGGATCGCGGCCTCCTCGACGGGCGCCGCCTCGTCGCTGAAGTGCTCGAGCGGATCGGAGATGATCTCCCCGTTCTGCGGCGGTTCCCCGGCGGCGGGGGAACTCGCGGCGTCGTCGGCCAGTTCGACGACATGGCCGTAATCCTCGTATCCCCCGCGCGTCGCGCCGAGATCGATGCTGTCTTCGCCACCCTCCTCCTGGAGGACGCTGTCGACGAATTCGGAGACGGACTCGTGCTCCTCTTCTCTCTTCTCTGCGTCTATCAAAGACTCGCCTTCGTCCGTCTCCGAAACCCCGGCGCGCGGGCGGCCCTTCGCCACGATCTCCACGTCGATCCGATGCCCGTCGTGCGTCTCGCGCGGCGGTTCGTGAAGGGCGCCTCCGAGATCCTTCTTCATGTTCCTCAGCACCAGTCCGGCGATCCCCTCGAACGTCTCGTAGACGCCGCGGCCGTCGACGGCCGTCGCCTCGAAGGCGGGGACCTGCAAGATGTTGAGCTCCTTCTCCATGACCTCCCGCGGGAGGGCGTCGGGCAGATCGCGCTTGTTGAACTGGATGATCCAGGGGATCTCGCGCAGCGTCAGTCCGAGCTCGTTGAGGTTGTCCTCGAGGTTCTGGAGACTCTCCTTGTTGTCCTGCATCCGGTCGGCCGAGGAATCGGCGACGAAGACGAGGGCGTCGACCCCCTTGAGCACGAGCTTGCGCGTGGCGTTGTAGTAGACCTGCCCCGGCACCGTGTAGAGGAGGAACCTGACGGTGTACCCGTTGATGCCTCCGACCTCGATCGGAAGAAAATCGAAGAAGAGCGTCCGGTCGGTGCGGGTCTTCATCGACACCATCTTCCCCTTGTTCTCGCGGGGAAGCCGGGCATGGATCTGCTCGAGGTTCGTCGTCTTCCCGCCGAGACCGGGCCCGTAGTAGACGACCTTGACGTTGATCTCCTCGTCGCCGTAGTTGTAGACAGCCATCCTCGATCTCCTTCCATCGGCCGGGCGTGGGCTTCCCTCCCGCTCTCTCGATGCACAGACGAAGGAAGCAGAATCCGGAGCAGGCGTATTCAACCTCTGGGTGCCGGGCACCGCTGTCCGATCCGGGAAGCGCCCACCCCGGCCGGAGAGTACGTTCCGCAAGGAGCGTGCCACGGCCCGGTGGGCCGCGGTCATTTTATCTCTTTACGCGAGAAGGAGTTGGGAGCTGCGGGGTCGCCGGACGCGAAACAGCCCTCGTCCGCGGATTGGAGAGGGCTGTCGTTTTGCAATGTCCTCGTCGCGGCGCTACTCGCCGCCCGAGTCGAGCGCGTCGGTGCAATCGAGGGTCAATTCCGTGATCTGGCCGTCGCTCACGGAGAACTCGATGTCCCAGCTGTAGAACTCGTCGCCGAGCTGGGCGTTGCTGCGCGCCCACAGCGTGTGGGAGCCGGCCGTGACGGAGATGAATTGCGGCTCCTCCGTCGATGCGAAGCTCTGGTACTCGTCGTCGACGAACACCCAGATACCGAGAGGGAGGCAGTTCGCGAATCTCAGATTGATGCCGGTCTGATCGACGCCTGCCGTTTCATCGTCGCATCCACCCGCGATCGCGAGGGACAGCGCGAGAAGCGCCGTGATGACACCGATCCGTTTCATCTGGACCTCCTCCATGGGACATATGCGGTTACGCGACTGCGGGATCGGATAATTCCGACCGAAAGTTAACACATGATTTGGGGGTCCACAACCGAAAAATGGCCCGGGGAGCGGCCTACACGCGGCGGCCGCACCAGGGACAGTAGGCGTAGAGGGTGTCGATCCGCCTGCCGCAGTCGCAGGCGCGGGTCGTGTCGCGGGCCGGCGTGCCGGTTGTGGCGCCGAGGGGATCCTTCTGGCTCGCGCGGAGATGGTCGTAGAGATCCTGGCCGCCGGCGAGGACGAACTCGTGGCGCCGGTCGGGCGTGCAGACGATGACCTTCGTCTTGAGGTCCCCTCCCTCGATGACGAGGTCGCTGATCGAGCAGAGGTCCACGGTGATGTCCTTCATCCCGAAGGAGGCGTCCAGGGGGGACACCTGGAAGCGGAGAAACCGGTCGGTCAGTTCGATGATGCCGCGCGCGGCGATGATCCGGGAAACGAAATAGATCGCTTTTTGCATGAATACCGTGGTTTCAGTGCACATCTGCAAGCCGGGGCCTCCTTTCGGGTGTCCGCCGATCCGGATGCCAGAACCGTGCCATCGCTCCGTACTTGACACACCCGGCGGCTGTTTCTATCCTTGGCAGCCGTGACAACGGGTGAACTCGTCTATCGAACGACGGCGGCCGCGCTGGCATCGATGCCGCGGACGCTTCGCCGGCGGGCGGTGTCGGCGGCCGGCACGCTGGCCTGGCTGTGCTCGCCGTCGAAGCGGCGCAACGTCGCGACGAACGCGGCGGCGGCCGGCGCGCCCCTCGACGGGGCCGGGGTCCGCGGCGTCTTCCGTTGCCACGTGGCGAACCTCGCCGGCATGTTCGCGTCGGGCCGCCGGGACACGTCGCCGGACGCCGGGATACGGATCGAGGGACGAAACGTCCTCGACGAAGCCCTCGCCGGCGGCGGCGCCATCCTCGCCACGGCGCACGTGGGCGACTGGGAGCGGGCGGCCCGCCACCTCGCCTCCCTCGGCTACCGGCTCCACGTGGTCGCGGGCGTGCAGATGAACAGCCTGTTGACCGGGGCCCTGAAGTCGGCGAAGGAGACGCGCCGGATCGAGGTCGTCGGCCCGGGGGACTCCTGGCGGCGGCTGTTCCGGGCGCTCGCCGGCGGCGGCGTCGTCGCCCTGCTCCTCGACGGCGACGTCTTCAGCGGGGGCGACGAGATCGGCTTCTTCGGGCGGCCCGTCCGCGTGCCCGCCGGCGCGGCGCGTCTCGCCCGGGCGACGGGCAGGCCGATCATCGTCGGCTGGACCCGCCGCGAGGAGACCGGCGGCCTGTCGATCCACCTCGAGCGCCTCGCCGGCGGCGGCGACGCCGAGATCAACCGCCGGCTCTTCGGCCGGCTCGAGGAGATCATCCGGTCGAACGTCGACCAGTGGTGCATCTTCCGGGACTTCTTCGGGACGGGACGATGAGGATCGGGATCGTGACGCAATCCTATCACCCCCGGCCCGGCGGGGTGACCGAGGTCGTCCACTACACGGCCCGCAACCTCCGCCGTCTCGGGCACGAGGTGACGATCGTCACGACCTCCTACGGCGGAGAAAACGCCGACGAGGAGGACGTCGTCCGCATCGGCCGCAACCTCCTGCTCCCGGTGAACGGCGCCTGGGTGAACGTCACGGCCGGCTTCCGTCTCCGGCGGCGTCTCGAGGAAATCTTCCGCGAGCGGCGGTTCGACGTCATCCAGACGCACTGCCCGCTCGTCCCCACCCTCCCGCTTATCGCCCTCCACGCGGCGGCGGGCCGCATTCCCGTGGTCGGCACCTTCCACGCGGCGGCCGAACGCAACGCGGGCTACCGGCTCTTCCGCCGTCCCCTCGACCGGCGCGCCCGCATGCTCGCCCGGCGCATCGCCGTCTCGCGCGCGGCGGCGACCTTCGCCCGCAGCTACTTCCCTGGGGAGTACGACATCGTCCACAACGGGGTCGACTGTTCGCGGTTCCGCCCCGCCGCGGACGACGGGCCCGAACCCGGGGACGGCGCCTGCAACGTCCTCTACGTGGGCCGTCTCGACCGGCGGAAGGGGGTGGACTACCTGCTGCGGGCGATCCCCGCCGCGCGGCGCCGTTCGGCGAGGCCGATCCGCCTCGCCATCGTCGGCGGGGGACGGTTCCACCCGTCACTGCTCCGCCTCCTGGGAGACAGCGCCGGCGCCGTCCGCAACGTCGGCCGTGTGAGCCCCGCCGAATTGCCCCGCTGGTACGCCTCGGCCGACATTTGCTGCTTCCCGGCGACCGGGCGGGAGAGCTTCGGGATCGTGCTCCTCGAGGCGATGGCCTCGGGCGTGCCGATCGTCGCCTCCGACATCCCCGGATTCCGCGATGTCCTCACCGACGGCCACGAGGGGATGCTCGTTCCCCCGCGGCGCGCCGACCGCCTCGCCGACGCGATCGTCCGCCTCGCCGGCGACGCCCCGCTCCGTCGCGCCCTCGGCCGCCGCGGCCGCGAGACGGCGCTCCGGTACGACTGCCGTTCGGCGACGCGTGCGCTCGAACGGATCCTGCTCGAGACCCTCGGCCTGCCGGCGAGGCGCCCGGCCCGCGAGAATGCCGGGGGCTTCGGCGCATGACACGACCGATCGTCCCCCTCGGCCGTTCCTTCTTCGGCTGCTTTCTCGCCGCGCAGGCGATCTCCCTCTACGGCGACCGGCTCAACAACTTCTCGCTCGTCGCCCTCGTCAACCGTTTCGCGGCGCACCCCGGCCGCATGCTCCCCCTGATCTATTTGGCGATGTACCTGCCGATCTTCACCCTCGCCCCGATCGCCGGCGCCCTCGTCGACCGGACGTCGAAGGGCCGCGTGCTCGTCGTGACCGATTGTCTCCGTGGAATCCTCGTCATCTCCCTCCCCTTCCTCTTCTCGGCGACGGGGGGGTTCGCGCCGGTCATCGGCGTCGTCTTCCTCCTCGCCGTCGGCAATCTCTTCTTCGTGCCGGCCAAATCGGCCCTGATCCCCGAGATCGTCCCGGCGAACGGGCTCGTCCGGGCGAACTCGATCCTCTGGACCGCGGGGATCGCCGGGACGGTGGCGGGCTTCCTCTCGGGAGGCATCATCTTCGACCTGCTCTCCTGGCGGGTCTGCTTCTGGCTCGACGGAGCCACCTACCTCGTCTCGGCGGCGCTGATGATCGGCCTCGCCCGCGAGACGGAGCGGCGGCGACCGCTCCACGCCCCCGTTCCCCTCTCCCTGCCGCGATCGATACGCGGCGGCCTCCACCTGCTCAGGAGGTCGCCGGGGCTCCGGCGCCCCGTCGGAACGCAGTCGATCCTCTTCTTCGGCGCCGGCGGTTTCAGCGTGATCGCCGTCGTCCTCGTCGGAAAGGTGACCCCGCCCGGCTCCTCGATGGGAATCGCCGCAGCGGGGCTGGCGCTCGGCGCGGGGATGGGCGCCGGCTCGTGGCTGGCCGAACGGATATCGCGCGCGCGGCGCAACGCGGCCGAGTGCCTGCTCTTCCTCCTGATGGGACTGGCCTCGGCGATCGTCTACGCCGCGCGGGGCCCCGTCTCGCTCGCTCTCGGCTGCCTCGTCGCCGGGTTCGCCGCCTCCCCCGTCGTCGTCATCGCCGAGGCCGAGATACAGGAACGCGCCGGGCAGGGGCTGCGCGCCACGGTCATCTCCTTCCGCGAGGTCCTTTCCCGGAGTCTCTTCTTGCTATCGGCCTTTCTCTTCGGTATCGTGGGTGAGCGCGTCGGCGAGCGAACGCTCGCTCTCGCGCTCGGCCTCTTTCTTGCATCGGCGGGGTGCGCGTGGATCGGCGCGACGAGAGACGCCGGTCGAATGTCAACGGAACAGCGCGGGGGTCAGGATGGAGATCACGGAAAAAATTCTGCGTGAGGTATTTCACCGCCTTCTCAACACCGAGCCGAGCGAGGAGGTCCTCGACAAGCTCCGCGGCGTCATCGACGGGATCATGGAACGGTTCGGCGAGACCTTCGAGCTCGACACCGTCCAGCGGCAGAACACCTTCCGCGCCATCATCTGCTCGATGTTCGTGCACGGCTGGGGCATGGGGATGCATCCGTTCAACACTCGCGACGTCAACCTCGACGACCGGGCGATCGAGGTGCGCGTGAGCAAGGACATCCTGATCCCGCTGGAGAACATCAAGGCCCTCAGGTACGTGAAGAAGGACGAGCAGGGACGTGTGAAGAAGGTCCTCTTCGAGCCCGACCAGGACGAGCGTATCCGCTCCCAGATCGACACGCTGCTCGAGAAGATCTCGCGGGAGAAGTGGGGCGAGTGAGCGGGCAACCTAGGCCGGCGCGTCAGGATTGCGTTTTTCCATCTTGATGACGCGCCCCCCGCGCTCGAAACTCACCAGGTCCATCAGCTCGCGGATCAGGTAGATCCCCCTGCCCGAGTCCTTGTAGATATTGCCCTCCCGGCGAGGGTCGGCGACCGCCTCGTGGTCGAACCCCTCCCCCTGGTCCTCAACCTGCACGACGATCCGGCGCGACGAGATGTAGATGCGGACGCGGACCTTGAGGTCGTCGCGGCACCGGTTGCCGTGGCGGATCGCATTGGAGAGGGCCTCGTCCATCACGAGCGGCAGGTTGACCAGGCTCTCCTCCGGGGGAAAACCGAACTCTGAGGTGAGAAAGGAGACGAGGCGGTTGACCCCGAGGATCCGGGAGAGCTTGCTCGGCACGAGGAAATCGAGGCGGATCTGCCCCTCGCGGATCAGCTCGCGGGACCTCGGGAAGGGCAAAGATTCGAAGGTGCGTCCCTGGAGTATCCCGCGGACGTCCGCGTGGCTGAAGGGGGGATGGAAGATCCCGCTCACGCCGAGGGTGATGTAGGTGAGGTAGTCGCTCTCGCTGCACGAGCGGGTGACGACGTAGATCGGGGAGTCGAAACTCGCCAGGCGGAGCTCGCGTGTCCGCTTGGAGACGGGATCGCCCACGGGAAGGAAGAGAAGCACGACGGGCGCCTCACCCTCCGTCTTCTCGAGACTCTGCAGCAGGCCGCGGAAGGTCTTGTACGTGCGGACGCGCATCGAATCGGGCAGACAGACCCCCGCGAAGAACTCGTCGCGGAGTCCAGTCTCGAGGTTCAGGCAATGCAACGGGACCGTGCTCACCGTCTCCGTCAGAATACGCTCTGTCCGTCGGCGAGAATCGTGTTGAGCGCGTCTCGAAAGTATGTGTTGGCTTCGACGCAGTCGGGACCGACCTTGTCCTTGTAGGCCTCCCACGCCTTCTTGATCTCGGTGCCGAGAGCGCTCATCAGGTCTCCGTTCTCGAGAGCCCGGTCGCGCTTCTCGCGGTTGTACTCGAGGATGTCGCTCACGAAGACCCGCGCCTGCCGCCGGGCGCGGTCGTCCCTCCGGCGCAGCTCGGGGTCGGGGGGCGGCGCCTGCGGCTCCGCGGCGGGCATCTCGATCTCCTCGTGCGCCGGCGCGGTGTCCATCGCCGGCGCCGACGCCGGCGTCCGGTCCATCGAGGCCCATCCGCCCCGGGCCGGTTCGGCGACCGGCGCCTCCGCGGCGAAAGCGCCGCCGGCGACCTCGAAGACCGGGTCGGCGGGAGGCGGCACGAGCCGCCACACGTGCCGGCATTTCGGACAGCGGACGCGGATCCCGTTCCCGGGAACCTTGTCGTCGCCGAGCAGGTATTTCGTCTGGCATCCGTCACAGGTGACGATCATGTCGCTGCTCCTCCGGATGATCGGTGAGCCGTTCCCTGGAGCCCGAGATCGCCGGCGATTCCCTGCATCGCCTCGAGCGCGATCCCGAGAAAGACGTGCAATTCGAGACCCAGCTCACGACATTCTGCAATCGCATCCCGGTCCGCGCCTGCCGCGAACCGTTTCTCCCTGAAGCGCTTCCCCACGAACTCCGCGTCCATCCCCGCGAGAGACTTCGAGGGGTGCATCAGGGCTGATGCAACTATCAAGCCAGTCACCGGATCGGTGCAGTATATCGCCTTGTCGAGCAACGTCTTCCGCTCCACGCCCTCGTGGCCGACGTGCGCGACGATCGCCTGGAGGATCTCGTCGGGGAGATCGTCGCCCTCGAGCATCTCCCGCGTCACGTAGCCGTGCCGCGGCGGGTCGTCGACGGTGGTCTCGTAGTCGAGATCGTGCAGCAGCCCGGCGATCCCCCAGACCTCCTCGTCCTCGCCGAAGAGGCGGGCGAGCGACCGCAAAACCGCCTCGACCGCGAGCGCGTGCTTGACGAGGTTCTTCTTCGTGACGTGGCGCCGCACGAGCGCCATCCCGTCCTCTCTCGAAATCAATCCGGCTCCTCTCGTTCCGGCCGTCAGCCGATCTCGGCGAGGGCCATCCGCGGTCGATAATACCGCCTGAAATACTCGGAGACAACCGCGTTTTCCCGGCGCCCGAGTTGCGGGTCCTCCGCGATCATGCGGCCCGCCTCCTCCCACGAGCGAAGAACGAGGTCGCGGTCGGAGAGGGGATTGATCAGCCGGAAGGCGGGCACCCCCGACTGCCGGTATCCCCAGATCTCCCCCGGACCGCGCATCTCGAGGTCCTTCTCCGCGATCGCGAAGCCGTCGTCGTTGGCGGCGAACCATGCGAGACGCTCCGCGCTCCGGCCACCGACCTCCTCCCCCGCCAAAAGATAGCAGGCGCCCGCCTCGCCCCCGCGGCCGACGCGGCCGCGGAGTTGATGGAGCTGCGCGAGCCCGAAGCGCTCGGGATGCTCGATGACGAGGATCGACGCGTTCGGCACGTCGACGCCGACCTCGATCACCGTTGTCGTGACGAGGCCGAGGATCCGCCCTTCCCGGAAGAGCCGGATCGCCGCGGACTTCTCCTCGAAGCTCATGCGCCCGTGCAGGAGGCCGATGGGAAATCCGTCCAGCTCGCCCGACTGGAGGCGTTCGAAGGCGTCGGTCGCCGCCGTGAGATCGCTCTTCTCGCTCTCCTCGACGAGGGGATACAGGAAGAAGGCCTGCCGCCCGTCGCGGAAGGCCGCTCGCACCGCGTCGAACACCCGGTTTCGCTTCCGCCGCGGAACGATCTCCGTGTAAACGCGCCGCCGTCCGAAGGGAAGCTCGTCGATCAGCGAGAGATCGAGATCGCCGTAGACAGTCTGCGCGAGGCTTCGCGGTATCGGCGTCGCCGTCATCACGAGGAAGTGCGGGAGCAGCTCGCCCCGGCCCAGCGTGGCCCGCTGCCGCACGCCGAACCGGTGCTGTTCGTCGACGACGGCGAGGCCGAGCTGCCGGAAGACGGTCGCCTCCTGGATGATGGCGTGCGTGCCGACGACGAGGTCGATCGATCCGTCGGCGAGCCCCTCCCGCACGCGGCGCTTCTCGCCGGCGGGCATGGAGCCGATCAGCAGGGCCGTTCGGATGCCGAGGCCGCCGAGATATCCGTCCGCCTTCTCCGCGTGCTGCTGGGCGAGTATCTCGGTGGGGACCATGAACGCCCCCTGGTAGCCCCTCCCGAGGGCGATCGTCAGCGCGGCGAGGCCGACGATCGTCTTTCCCGATCCCACGTCCCCCTGGAGCAGCCGCGAAAGCCCCTCGGGACGCTCGATGTCGCGTCTGATCTCGTCGAGGACCCGTTCTTGCGCCGCGGTGAGGTCGAAGGGAAGCGAATGGAGAAAACGATCGAGCATCGTGTGCGGCGGCGAAAGCGCCGGTCGCGGCCGCCCGGCCCGTCTTCGTTCGCGGCGCCCGCGCAGCAGGAGATGGAGGAAGAAGACCTCCTCGAACTTGAACCGCCGCACGGCCGCGTCGAGCGAGGCCCGGTCATCGGGGTAGTGGATCTGCAGGAACGCCTCCCCGCGAGGCGGGAAACCCATCGCCGCGACGAGCGCCCGGGGGAGATTCTCCCCGATCCGGCCGGCGCACTTGTCGAGCGCCGCCCGGACGATGCGGCGCATGGTCCGGCCGCTCAGCCCGGCCGTCAGCGGGTAGACGGGCACGATCCGCCCCGTCTGGACGAGACCGTCGTCGGCGGGATCGGCGATCTCGAATTCGGGGGCGATCATCTGCCGCCTCCCGCGGTACCGGCCCACCGTCCCCGAGGCGATGACGCGCGCGCCCGGCTGGAAGGTCTTCTCGAGGTAGGGCTGGTTGAAGAAGACGAGGTCGACCGTCCCCGTCTCGTCGCCGAGGACGACGGTCGTGACGGATCGCCGGTTGCGCGTCCGCCTCGTCGCGGCGGCGAGAACACCCGCGGCCACCGTCGCGGGCGAACCCGGCTCGGCGCCGGCGAGCGGCAGTGGATCGCTCCGGTCGTACCAGGTGCGCGGATAGTGTCCGAGGAGATCGCCCACCGTCTCGATGCCGAGACGGGAGAGGATCTCCTGCCTCGCCGGGCCCACGCCCTTGACGTACTGGCTGCTTTCCCCGAGGGGGTCGGCAACGCCGGAAACGCCCTTCATAATCCCCTTGCCTTCGCCGCCTGGATCCGGTAGATTATTCATCTGTTTTCAGCCCATCCGGCAAACCGGGAGAGAAACGATGAGTAGAGAATGCGCCATATGCGGCAAGAAGCCGATGAGCGGCCACAACATCAGCCACGCGCACAACGTGTCGAACCGCCGCTGGCTGCCGAACCTGCAGCGGATCCGCGTCGAGATCGACGGCAAGACACGCAGGACCTGGGTCTGCACGCAGTGCATCAAGAGCGGCGCCGCGCGCAAGGTCGTGTAGCCTGCTCGACGAGCCATCCTGTCGAACGAACGACGGGCGGGGACGGGTCTTTCCCTCTCTCACGCCCGTTTTTCCCGTTCCGGACTCTTCCCCCGTCATTTCGTCTCCTCGAGACGTTGCCACCGCCGCTCGAGCGATGCCCTGGCGACCGGCCCCTCGATCGAGTCCCACGGCAGCGGTTTGTCGATTCCCCGCGGCCGGTGGATGAAATCCGGGTCCACCCCCTCGTCGAGAAGGGCCCGACGCCACGAGACGCCGCCCGCGGCCAACCGGACGGCGGCCCGCCCGACCGCCTCGTTTCCCGCGCTGAAGACGGCCTGGCGCAGTGACGAACGCAGGTTCTTCCGACGCACGGCGAAGCCGAGGCGCCGGCACACCGCCTCGATCCGGCGCATCCGCGCATCGAGCGTCGCCACGCCGGGCACCGCGTGGAACTGCATCGGCGTCCAGGCCTTCGGCACGACGGTGTTCACGTGCACCGCGGTCTTCGCCGGCGCCGCCGCCGCGGCGAAGGCTGCGAGGAACCTGTCGGTCTCCTCGTCCGTCTTGTTTCCCTCCCCCGGCAGTCCGACCAGGAGATAGAGCGTGAAGCGCCGGACCCCCGCCGCCGCGAGGAGCCGGGCCGCATCGAGATAGACGACATCCGCGACCCGCTTGCCGATGAGCGCCCGGAGCCTCTCCGATCCCGATTCCGGCGCGAGCGCGACGCTCCGCGCCCCCGCGCCGCCGATCAGCCCGGCGGTCTCCCCGTCGATATCCTCGGCCCGAAGCGATCCGAACGCCGGGACCATCCCCCGGGCCTGCGCCTCGTTTACGAGGCCGGCGAGGTCGGGATGGGCCGCGACGGCCGTCGAGACGAGCCCCGCCCGGTTTGATTTGCCTGCGGCCAGATCGAGTATCGCCGCGAAGCGTTCGCGCGGCATCGGCCGATAGGCGCCGTAGAGGGCGGTCGCGAGGCAGAAGGCGCAGCGTCCCGGGCACCCGCGCGCGATCTCGACGAGCAGGACGCCGGGGAAGGCCGTCTGTGGCGAGAGCACCGCGGAATGTGGAAACGAGCCGGGATCGGCCGGGCGGGCGAAGCGCCCCCGTCCGCCGGCGGGCATGACGCCCTCGATCCCCGTGATCGTCTCGAGGAGACCGTTCTTCCCCGCCCCGGCCGTCTCCTCGACGGCGCGGCACAATCCGGCGATCGGCCTCTCGCCCTCGCCAAGAACGACTGCGTCGACGATCGCGGAGACGGGATACGGATTCCCCGAGACGGCCGCTCCTCCCGCGATGATCGCCGGCCCGACGGTCCGCCTCTCGCGAAGGGGCTCGATCCCCGCACCGGCGAGGATACGGACGAGGTTGACGTAATCCTCCTCCCAGGAGACCGAGACCAGGAGGAGGTCCGCGCCGGCGATGGGCGCTCCCGTCTCGATCGTTTGTCCCCCGCAGCCGAGGAAGAAGCGCTCGACGCGCAGCGTCCCCGTCCTGCTGAGCGCGTCGAAGAGGAACTGGAAGCCGAGATTCGCCATCCCCGTGGCGTAATCGGCCGGGTAGCCGACATAAACCGACGGCGCGCCCCGTTCGGGCGCGGGATACGCGACGAGTCGCGTCTCGCGGGAGAGGAAATCGTGCGGTGGGAGCTTCCGGGCGGCGGTCACGGCGGGCCTCCCGGCATCAGGATGGTTCGAGATCGAGGGGGCCGCGCCCGAGCAGGCTCCGGGCGACGACGTTCGCCGGATCGAGATCGACGAGCCGGCGGAGGAGTTCGTCGGCCTCATCCTGCTTTCCCCGTTGCCTGAGGGTCAGGGCGAGCGAGAGGGAGGCCTCGCCGTACTCGGTGTTCACGGCGAGACTCCGCCGGTAGCATCGTTCCGCCTCCTCGAGGTCGCCCTTGTAGAATTTTATGTCGCCCATGATCTTGCAGAGATCCGCGTACTCGCCTCCCGCCGCGGCGAGAACCGCCTCGGCCCGGTCGAAATCCCCGCGGCGCATGTGGATGAAGGCGAGCTTCTCGCGGGCCCGCACGAAGCCGGGGTTGGCTTCGAGCGCCCGCTCGTAGAATTCGGCCGCCTCGTCCTGCCGCTTCGTCCGGAGATGGATCTCTCCGAGAAAGTAGAGGACGTCCGCGCTCCCCGCCCCCGCCTCGAGGATCTCCCTCAAAACCGCCATCGCCTCCTCGAGATTCCCCTCGCGCAGATGGACGAGGGCGAGGCTCAACCCCGCCGACTCCTTCCGCTCGCCGCCGCGGATCCCCTCGGAGAGATAGGTGACGGCACGGCCGCGGTCGCCGGCGGTGTAGAGGAGGAGCCCGTAGTAGTATTTCGCCTTGGTGTAGCCCGGCGCCAGCTCGATGGCCCGCTCGAGCGTCCGGCCTGCCCGGTCGAGCTCGCCGAGGTAATAGAGCGTGGCCCCGAGGTAGCACTGGAGATCGGCGTAGTCCGGTTTCTCCCCCGCCGCCCGATCGAAGCAGGGAAGCGCCTCGCGGTACATGCGCCGGTCGAGAAAGGTGACGCCGAGATAGAAGCGGGCCTCCGTGTAGCGCGGATTGATCGTAAGGGCCTCCTCGAACTCCGTCGCCGCCTCGTCGTGCCGGCCGTCCCGCAACAGGGAGAGGCCGAGCTTGAATCGCACGTCGGCGTAATCGGGATGGAGCAGGGCGGCCTCGCGGAACGCCTCGGCCGAACGCGCGTAATCGCCGGTGTTGTAGGATTCGATCCCCGTCCTCATGAGATCGCCGAACTGGCCGTCGGCCGGAACGACCATCCGCCGGAGCGAGGCGAGCGGGGGAATGTCCGTATCCCCCGAGGCGAGGTGCGCGCTCAGGAACTTGGAGATCGGGACGGGGGACCTCGCGCCGATCTCGCGGGCCTGCTCGAAGAACCTGTCGGCCTCCTCCCGCTTCCCCGACTCGAAGAGGACGATCCCGAGATAGCAGACGGCCTCGAAGTACTGGGGGTTGAGCTCGATCGCCCGGCCGAGCGAGTCGGCGGCCGCGTCGGCGTCGCCGAGACGGTGCCTGATCACGCCCATCCGGTAGTAGAGATCGGGATAGCCCGGATTCTCGCGGGCGGCCTTCTCGAAGTGGGCGAGGGCCTTCTCGAAACGCCCCTCCTCGAAGAGGGAGTTGCCGCAATGGAAATGCGCCTCGGCGGCGTAGAACATCCCCAGGGCGTGATCGGGGTCGTTGCGGCCGACCTCGGCGATCGCCTTCTCGAGGGCCTCGACCGCTTCCTCGTACCTGCCCTCGTTGAAGAAGCGGATGCCGAGCTCGTAGTTCCTGTTCTTCTCGACCCCGAACAGCCTGCCCCAGATCGACAATGGATCCTCCCGCCTAGTCGAGCTGTTTCCGGAGGAAGGTCGGAATATCGAGGTTCGGTTCGTTGAACCGGCTCGCGGCCGTCGCTCCGGCGATGCTCGCGACCTCGGCGTACTCGACCGTTTCCGGCACCGGCTCGGGCGCCAGGGTGGACATCCCGAACGCGTCGCCCGAGACGGTCGCGGCCGAGAAGGACGGCTGGATCTCGCGGTCCCGGTGGGCGAATCCCGTGGCGATCACCGTCACGTGGATCTCCTCGTCGACATCGTCGTTGACGACCGCGCCGAAGATCACGTTGGCCTCCTCGCCCGCCTCCTCGCTGATGATGGCCGTCGCCTGTGAAACCTCGTGCAGGCTCATCCGTTCGTCGCCCGTGATGTTCACCAGCACGCCCTTGGCGCCGCGGATCGAGATGTCGTCGAGCAGCGGCGAACCGAGCGCGGCCCTGGCGGCCTCGACGGCCCGGTTCTCTCCCGAGGCGACGCCGGTGCCCATCAACGCATCTCCCATGCCGCTCATGATAGAGCGGACATCCGCGAAGTCAAGGTTAATGAGGCCGGGGGTCATGATGAGGTCGGAAATCCCCTTCGTCGCGTGGTGCAGGATCCCGTCGGCCTTCGAGAAGGCCTCCGAGAGGGGCGTCTCCTTCGGCACGAGGGAGAGCAGCCGGTCGTTCTGGATCACGATGAGGGTGTCGACCTCCTTCTTGAGCTCGTCGATCCCCTCGAGGGCCTGTCGTTCGCGGCGCTTCCCCTCGAAGGAGAAGGGGCGCGTCACGATGCCCACGGTGAGCGCGCCCAGCTCGCGCGCCATGCGGGCGACGACGGGGCTCGCACCCGTGCCGGTCCCGCCTCCCATGCCTGCGGTGACGAAGACCATGTCGGCGCCGTCGACGATCTCGCGGACGAGATCGCAATCCTCCTCGATCGCGCGCATCCCCACGTCGGGGTTCCCGCCGGAGCCGAGCCCCTTGGTCAACCGCGTGCCGATCTGGATCTTCTTGTGGGCCATGGAGAGCTCGAGCACCTGCGCGTCGGTGTTGACCGCGACGAACTCGACGCCCTGAAGGCCCGCCGAGATCATCCGGTTGACGGCGTTGCCGCCGGCGCCACCGACGCCGATGACCTTCAGGCTGGCCAGCTCCCCGTAATCGTCGAACTCGAACCGCATCTTTTCCCCTTTCGTTCTAGAACAATCCCGCGATCTTCCGGATGCCGGACAGCATCCATGTGAATCGTTCGAAACCGCCCGCCGCCCGCCGGTCGTCCGCGACCCGCTCCGCCTCGTAGCGGAGGAGTCCGGCGGCGGTGCTCCACCGCTCGTCCTCGACGAGTTCGGCGAGCCCACCGAATCCGAGGGGGACGCCGCGGCGGACCGGCAGGTCGAAGACCTGCCCGGCGACTCCTTCCATGCCGGCGAGCCTCGACCCGCCGCCGGTCAGCACGACCCCCCCGCCCATCGAGGCGAAATGGGGATCGGTCGCGACCGCTTCCTTGACCATGTCGAAGATCTCCTCGCACCGCGGCTCGACGATCGCGGCGACGATCTGCGTCCGCACGGTCATGCCGCTTCCCGCCTCGGGCGGCAGTTCGATCTCCTCCTCGGCCGGGGCCATCGACGCGAGCGCGACGCCCCGTTCGAGCTTGAGGGCCTCGGCGGTCGCCGTCGGCACTCGCAGGCCGATGGCGAGATCGCCCGTGATGTTCTGGCCGCCGGCGGGAATGACGCCGCTCGCCCGCGCGCATCCGCCGTGGAAGAGCGCGAAGCTCGTCACCCCGCCGCCGATGTCGACGAGCAGGCAGCCGGCCTCCCGCTCGGCCTCCCTGAGAACGGCCTCGGCGGCGGCGAGCGGATCGAAGACGACGTTGATCAGCTCGTACCCGGCCTTCTCGATCACCTTCGTGAAGTGCTCGACCGGCTGCCGGAGCCCCGTCACGATGTGGAGCTCGGCGCCGAGCCGCGCGGCCGACATTCCCGCGGGATCCGCGATCCCCGTCTGACGGTCGACCATGTAGTCCTGCGGGATGGCGTGAAGGATCTCCCGGTCGGCCGGCAGCGTGATGTCTCGCGCCGTCGCGGTCACGCGGTCGATGTCCCGGCGCGTCACCTCCCGGCCGGTCGGCTCGACGGGGATGACGCCCCGGCTGTTGAAACAGCGGATATGGGGAGAGGCGATCCCCGCGCAGACCCCCTCGATCCGGGCGCCCGCCATCCGCTCCGCCTCGCCGGCCGCCTCCCGCACGGCGGCGGCCGCCTCCTCGATGTCGACGACGACGCCCTTGCGGATTCCGTCGGACGGAGCCCTCCCGGCGCCGACGATCTTCATGCCGCCGTCCTCGCGGACTTCCCCGATACAGACGGCCATCGAGGTCGTCCCGACGTCGATGCTCACTATGAACTGATCGGTCATCGTCCGACGTTCACCTCCCTCGAGCCTCGCGGCTCATCTGACGACCACCTGGCGGTCGAACCGGAGATCGACGAGCGACGGGAACCGCCCGTCCTCGTCCAGCGCGCCGTAGACGGCGCGCAGCTTCATGATCTTTTCGCGGTATCCGCCGCTTCCCGTTCTGATCAGGGTGCCGGTCTCCATCCACACGAGGTCGACCTCCCGGCCGTCGACGTGTATCTCGGAGAGATGCCGATCGGGGGGAAACCCGAATTCGCCGAGGAGCCCGAGCACCTCGATCGCCTTTCCGACGAGCAGGCGGCCCTCTTCCGTCTCGAGATCCCGCCCGGACAGACCGGTCAGCACGGGCAGGTCCACCCCGCCGCTCCCTCGTCGCGGCACCGCCGCGCCGGTCGCGTCGAGCTCGACGGTCTCCTCGCCGTCCGCCAGGAGCAGGATCGGCTCGCGCCCGGTCACGTAGAGATCGAGCGCGTGGAACGGACGTCGCCGCAACTGGACGTCGCAGACCTCGGGAAGCCGGAGTATCTCCTCCCGGATCCTCTTCACGGGCAGGGTGACGAGATTCGCCCCGACGTACCGGTCGGCGACGACGCGGATCGAATCGACGGGCAGCCCGGCCGATCCGTTGACCGTCACGTCCCGCAGCAGGAACCGGTCGGTCTCGAGCACGAGCCATGCGCCGCCGGCCGCCAGAATGACGACGAGCGAGACGACGGCCGCGCGACGGATCCGTCGGCGCCGCCGCGCCGTCCGTGCGGCCGCTCTTCCGTTGAAGCTCCTCATCGTTCCCCTCTTTCCAGGCCCTCGGCGAGGATCTCCTCGGCGATGCGGTGGATGTCGCCGGCTCCGAGCGTGAGGACGAGATCCCCCGGCTTCAGCATCCCGGCCAGGGCGGCCCGCAAATCCTCCCAGCCGTGGACGTACGTCGCGCGTGCTCCGCCGCGGCGCGCGGCCCGGTAGACGAGCTCGGCCGTCACGCCGGGGATCGGCGGTTCCCCCGCCGCGTAGATGTCCGTCACGATCGTCTCGTCGGCCGCCGAGAAGCACGAGTCGAACCGTTCGTGCAGATCGCGCGTCCGCGTGTACCGGTGCGGCTGGAACACCACGACGAGCCGCCGGTCGTACGCGCGACGGGCAGCGCCGACGGCCGCGGCGATCTCCGTCGGATGATGTCCGTAATCGTCGACGAAGAGGATCCCGCCGGTCTCGCCCTTGATCTCGAAGCGCCGCGCGACACCCTGGAACTCCTCGAGGGCGTCGCGGACCGTCGCGAACCCGATTTCCAGTTCCTCGGCGAGCCCGCAGACGCAGAGCGCGTTGAGCACGTTGTGGCGCCCCGGGAGCCGCTGCCTGATCTTCCCGCGGTTTTCGCCCCTGACCGACACGGAAAAGAGCGTGCCCTCTGACGACTCCTCCTCGATCTGCCCGCGCACCTCCGCCTCCGCGCCGAGACCGCAGGAGACGATCCGCCGGCCGATCCGCGGCAGTATCGCGCGAAGGTGCGGATCGTCGACGCAGCAGACGACCGCCCCGTTGAAGGGGACGCGCCGTGCGAAGGAGATGAAGGCCTCGTAGATCCGCTCGAGGCTCCCGTAGAAATCGACGTGCTCGAGATCGATGTTGGTGATGATCGCCATCGCCGGCGAGAGCCTGACGAAGTTGCCGTCGCTCTCGTCGACCTCTGCGACGAGGAACTCCCCCTTGCCGAGCCTGACGTTGGAGCCCCGGCTCTTCACGCGTCCGCCGACCACGACGGTCGGATCGAGCCCGGCCCGTTCGAGGACGGCGGCGACCATCGAGGTGGTCGTCGTCTTGCCGTGGGCGCCGGCGACGGCGATCCCCGTCTTCATCCGGAGGAGTTCGCCGAGCATGTCCGACCGCGGAATCACGGGGATCCCTCGTTCGCGCGCCGCGGCGACCTCAGGGTTGTCGGCCCGGATCGCCGAGGAGACGACGATCGCGTCGGCCTCGGCGACGTTCGCCGCGTCGTGGCCCCGCTTCACCTCGATCCCCAGGGAAACGAGCCGATCGACCATCGGGTTGGCGGCGATGTCCGATCCGCTCACCGTGAAACCGAGATTGAAGAGGACCTCCGCGATCCCGCTCATGCCGATCCCGCCGATCCCGACGAAGTGTATCCGCCGCACCCGTCCGAGCATCGTCCGTCTCCCTTCCTCTCCCTCGCCGGTCATCCGTTCCCTTCCGCGTCCGCCAGCAGGCGATCCATGTCGTCGGCGATCGCCCCCGTCGCCCCGGCGCCGCCGGGAAGTCGGCCGAGGGCCTCCTTCATCCGTTCGATCTGCCCCGGCTCCTCCAGTATCCCCCGCACGGCGGCGGCGAGCGATCCGCCGTCGAGGTTTGCGTCGGCGATCGAGACCGCCCCGCCCGCATCGACGAGCGCCCGGGCGTTCCAGCTCTGGTGATCGTCGGCGGCGTGCGGATAGGGAACGAGGATCGCCGGGAGCCCGACCGCGGCGATCTCGGCGACGCTGAGCGCGCCCGCGCGGGAAAGGACGACGTCGGCCGCCCGGTAGGCGAGATGCATCGCCTCGATGTAGGGGACGACCCGCACGCGCCGACCGGCCGGTGCGAGCATGCGTGCGATCCGTTCGTAATCCTGCTCGCCCGTCTGCACGATCCCCTGCACGCCGGTCGCTTCGGCGAGGAAACCGGCGGCGGCGTCGTTGAGCGTCCTGGCCCCCTGGCTTCCGCCGAAGACGAGCAGCACGGGACGCTCGTCGAAGCCGAAGGAGCCGCGCGCATCCCCGGTTTCGTCGAAGAGTTCGCGCCGGAGGGGATTCCCCGTCACGAGGAGCCCCGGGTGGCCGGCAAGCCAGCGGCCCGCGCTCTCGAATCCGAGGTAGATCCGCTCGGCCCGGCGCGCGAGCTTCCTGTTGGTGAGCCCGGGGATCGAGTTCTGCTCCTGCAGGACGATGCGCCTGCGCAGCGCCGAGGCGGCGATGACGACGGCCGCACTCGCGTATCCCCCCGATCCGAAGACGATGTCGGGAGCGAACCCCGTGACGATGCGGATCGCCTGCAGCACGCCGGCCGCGAGAACCATCGCGGTGACCCCCGCGCCGACGGCGCCCCGCCCCCGCACGCCTCTCGACGCGATGAACTGGATGTCCAGTTTCTCCGCCGGCACGACGCGCGATTCGATGCCGCGCCGGGTGCCGACGAACAGGATCCGCGCCCCCTCGTGCCGCGCCTGCAACTCGCGGGCGACGGCGATGGCCGGATAGAGGTGTCCGCCCGTGCCGCCGCCGGCGAAAAGGATCCTCGGCGCGCGATCTCTCATGCGACCGCCTCCCCTACCCGCCGCGCGTAGACGCGCCGCCGTCCGTTCCGCTTTTTCGCGGTCGTCGCGACAACCGGTCCGTGGCGGGAGACGTTCAGCAAAATCCCCGTCGCGGCGAGCGACGTCATCAGCGACGAGCCGCCGTAGGAGACGAAGGGGAGCGGGAGCCCCGCGGTCGGCAGGAGGCCGAGCGTCATCGACATGTTGATGAAGGCCGTCCCGGCGATCGAGAAGCCGATCCCCAGGGCGAGGAGCGCACCGAAACGGTCGGGTACGCGTCGCGCGGCGCGGATCGCCCGCAGCAGCAGGAAGGCGAAGAGGGCCAGGACGCAGGCCGTCCCGATGATTCCCAGTTCCTCGCCGATGATCGAATAGATGAAGTCGGTGTGCGCGTCGGGCAGGAAATTGTACTTCTGGTGGCCGCGGCCCGGTCCCGCGCCGAAGAGGAAGCCGGAACCGAGCGCGATCAGCGACTGGTCGACGTGGTAGCCCAGGCCGTCGGCATCCGCCCCGCCCCCGAGAAAGGAGCGCACCCGGCCGCTCACGTGCCCGAAACGGTACAGGAAGGGCGCCGAGGCGGCGATGATCGCCGCCCCGGCGCTGAGGAGGTGGAGCGTGCGGCACCCTCCGATGAAGAGCATCGTGAACGTGAGAAGAATGATGAACACGGCGTTCGAGACGTTCGGCTGGCAGACGACGAGGGCGGCCATGGCCAGCCCCGCGCCGAGCAGGGGAAGGACGTGCTCGCGGAAGTTCTCCGGCCGGCGCCAGCCGGCGAGTTTCGCGGAGAGGAAAATGATGAGCGCGATCTTCGCCAGCTCGACCGGCTGCAGCATGAAATTGAGCAGGGGGAGGAAGAGCCACCTGTTCGAGCCGCGTATGCGCCGTCCCCAGGGGAAGAGCGCCACGAGGAGGACGAACCCCGCCACGAGGAACCAGGGGGCGACGCGGCGATAGATCCCGTAGGGCACGCGCATGAGGAGGAACATGAGCGCGAGACCGACGGCGAGCCGCACGGCGTGGCGTTCGAGGAAGAAGAAGGGGGAACTGAATTTCTGCCGGGCGACGATCTGGCTGGCGGACATCACCATCACGAGCCCGATCGCCGTGAGGACGAGCACGGCGTAGAGCATCGCGCGATCGTATGCGGGGCTCTCCCGTCTCATCACCGTTCCTCCAGGGCGCGGACGCACGCGCGGAAGACCTCTCCGCGGTGCTCGAAGTCCTCGAACTGGTCGAAGCTCGCGCAGGCTGGCGACAGAACGACGAGCTGGCCGGCGGTCGCGGTGCGCGCCGCCGTCTCGACGGCCCGCTGCATCACCGAGGCGCCCGCGACCGGGACCCGGCCCCCGAGGGCCTCCTCGATCAGGGGCGCCGCCTCACCGATCGTGATGACGGCGACGAGCCGGTCCCGCACGGCGAGGAGCTTCGTGAAGTCCCCGCCCTTGTCGTGTCCGCCGGCGATGAGGACGACCGGCGCATCGAGCCCCTCGAGGCTCTTGACGGCCGCCTCGACGTTCGTCGCCTTGGAATCGTTGTACCAGGAGACGCCGTCCAGCACCGCGACGAGTTCCATCCGGTGCGGAAGCCCGCGGAAACCGGCGAGCGCCCGGCAAATCGCCGCCGCGGGCACATCGAGCCACGACAGGGCGGCGATGGCGGCGAGGGCGTTCTCGACGTTGTGCGTGCCGACGACGCCGAGCTCTCCGCGGCGCATGATCGTCTCCCGCCTGCCCGCCGAGGCCCGCACCAGTCTGTCGCCGTCGAGGAAGACCCCAGCGTCGAGCGCGCGGCGGACGCTGAAGGAAACGGTTTCGCCGGGGAAGGCCGCCGCCGCCGCGCGGCAGCGTTCGTCCTCGGCGTTGAAGAAGAAGAGATCGTCCGGTCTGGCGTTTTTCGCGATACGCAGCTTCGCCGCGTAGTAGGCCTCCGCGTCGGCGTACCGGTCGAGGTGATCGGGGGTCATGTTGAGGATCCCCGCGGCGCGCGCGCGGAAATCCGCCGCCGCCTCGAGCTGGAAGGAACTCACCTCGAGAACGCAGACGCCGTCGGGCCCGAGATCGGCGGCAACCTCCGAGAGGGGCAGGCCGACGTTCCCCGCGACGATCGCGGGGATCCCCGCCGCGTCGAGGATCGCCCCGATCATGGAGACGGTCGTCGATTTGCCGTTCGTGCCGGTCACGGCGACGATCGGCGCCCGGACGAACCGCGCGCCGAAAGCCAGCTCGCCGGTCACGGGGATCCCGCGTTCCGCCGCGGCCAGGACGATCGGATGGTCGATCGGGATGCCCGGGGAGAGGATCACCTCGTCCCGCCCGTCGAGAAGCTCCGCCGAGAATGGCCCGAGGCAAACCGCCCCCTCGACCCCCTCGATCCCGCCCTTCTCGTCGGCGCCGAGGACGTCGGCTCCCGCCGCGGAGAGGAGCCGCATCGCGGCGCGCCCGCTCCGCGCGAGCCCGAGAACGAGCACCCGCTTTCCCCGGTATCCCTCTCCTGTCGTCTGCATCCTTGTCATCATTCCGATCCCGTCACTGCAGTTTCAGCGAGCTGATGGACAGCAGCACCAGCAGCACCGCGATGATCCATACGCGTACGACGATCTTGCTCTCCGCCCACCCCTTGAGCTCGAAGTGGTGATGCAGGGGCGCCATCAAGAAGACCCGCTTCCCCGTGAGCCGGAAGGAGACGACCTGGATGATCACCGAGAGGGCCTCGGCGACGAAGATCCCCCCGATCACGACGAGGAGCAGCTCGCGCTTGAGAAGAACGGCCACCGTGCCGAGCGCCCCGCCGAGGGCGAGCGATCCGGTGTCGCCCATGAAGATCTGCGCCGGGTGGGCGTTGAACCACAGGAAGCCGAGCGTGGCCCCCACCATCGACATGCAGTAGATCGCCAGCTCCCCCGCCCCCTCCATGTAGGTGATGTTCAGGTAGTCGGCGAAGACGCGGTTTCCCGTCAGGTAGGCGAGGGCGGCGAAGGCGAAAAAGCAGAAGGCCCCCGTGCCGGCGGCGAGGCCGTCGAGACCGTCGGCGAGATTGACGGCGTTCGACGTGCCCGTCACGACGAGCATCACGAGGGGGATGTAGAAGAGCCCCCAGTCGATGTAGAGGTCCTTGAAGAAAGGGATGGCGGTCCTCGTCACGCCCTCCTGGACGAGTGGGTTGAGGTAGAGGAAGAGTCCGAGAACCGCCCCGAATACCAGCTGCCCGAGGAGCTTGTAGCGCCCCACGAGACCCTTGTTCCGTTTCTTGACGACGCTGAGCCAGTCGTCCCAGAAGCCGATCAGCCCGGTCCAGACCGTCACGACGAGCACGAGCCGGATAAAGGAGTTGCCCATGTCGGCCCAGAGCACCGTTGGGAAGACGACGCCCGCGATGATGAGGATCCCCCCCATCGTCGGCGTGCCGATCTTCCGGTTGTGCGTCTCCGGCACGTCCTCCCTGACCCCGTGTCCGCGCTGGAGACGCGCGAGGAGACGGATCAGGCGCGGCCCGAAGACGAAGCAGATCAGCAGGGCGGTGACCGTCGCGTAGGCCGCCCGGAAGGTGATGTAGCGGAAGACGTTGAACGCGAAGAAAGCGTCCCGGAGCGGATAGAGGAGATGGTAGAGCATCAGGCCTCCTCCGTTCCGCCGCCGGCGAGCCGGCGCAGGGCCTCGATGACGAGTTCCATGCGCGAGCCCCGGGACCCCTTCACGAGCAGGGCGTCGCCGGGCCCGGTCCGTTCCGCGAGATACGCGGCGAGAGAGACGGGATCGAGGAAATGGCTGATCGCGGGCGGCGCCTTGCGCTGAAGCGCCGCGGCGCGGCTGATCTCGATCGTCTCGCTGCCGATCGTCACGAGCCCGTCGACGCCCGCCTTGCCGCAGAAGACCCCGGATTCGGCGTGCAGGACGGCGCTCTCCCCGCCCAACTCGAGCATGTCGCCGAGCACGAGCCAGCGCTTCCCCTCGACGGGAAGCTCCATGAACGCCTCGACGGCCGCCCGCAGGGAAGCCGGATTGGCGTTGTAGGTCTCGTCGACGATCGTCACCCCGCCGATCCGCGAGATCCCCCCGCGCCCGGGGGGCGGGGGCGCGTCGGCGAGGGCGCGGGCGGCCGCCTCGCCGTCGACGCCGAGAACGCGTCCCACGGCGAGGGCCGCGGCCGCGTTGAGGAGATGGTGGCGCCCGAAACGGGGGATCTCCACCGCCGTGCCGCCGATCAGGCACCGGTATCCCGACCCGGTCCGCTCGGCCGCCTCCACCCGCACGTCGGCGTCCGCGGCGAAACCGAAGGAGAGGACGGGGGCGGGCGACCGCCCGGCGAGGAAGAGGCGGAATTCGTCGTCGGCCGGGATGACGGCGGTTCCGTCGGCCGGCAGGGCCTCGAGGAGCTCCGCCTTCGCCGCGGCCACACCGTCGAGGGTCTCGAAGAACGCGAGGTGCCCCGGACCGATGTTGGTGACGACCCCCGTCGAGGGGCAGGCGATCGCCGCGAGCGCGCGGATCTCGCCGGCATGGCTGGCTCCCATCTCGGCCACGAGGACCTCCGCCCCGCTCTCCATGCCGAGGAGCGTGAGTGGCAGGCCGATGTGGTTGTTGAGATTGCCGGGCGTCGCGTGGACGCGGTGCCGCGTGCGGAGCACCGCCGCGACGAGCTCCTTCGTGTTCGTCTTCCCGTTGGTCCCCGTTATCCCCACGGTGACCGGATCGACTTCGTTTCGCCAGGCGGCGGCGAGCGCCTGCAGCCCGGCGAGCGGGTCGGGCACGGCGAAGACCGTCGCCTCGCCCGCGTCGATTCCATTCGCCCGGTCGAGGGAAACGAGCACGGCCGCCGCGCCCCGCGCCGCCGCGTCGGCGACGAAGTCGTGGCCGTCCGCCTCCGAGCCGGGAAGGGCGACGAAGAGGGCGCCCTCGCATCCGGCGCGCGTGTCGATCGTGACTCCATCGACCGTTCCGCCCGACGGCTCCGGCCCCTCGTAGCCCGCCGCCGCGAGGGCGCGCGCGATCCATGCGCGATCAGTCTTCATCCCGTCCCCCCGCTTCATCCCGTCCCCCCGTCGACCGGAGCGCCCTGCGGGCCTCCTCGACGTCGCTGAAATGCCGCCGCTCGTCGCCGACGATCTGGTAGTCTTCGTGGCCCTTGCCGGCGATCACGACGATCTCGCCCGCCGATGCGCCCTCCACCGCCCGCCGGATCGCCTCGCCGCGGTCGGCGACGACCTCGAAGGGGGTCGATCCGCCGCGGAGCCCCTCGAGGATGTCCGCGACGATCGCCGCCGGGTCCTCGGTGCGCGGATTGTCGTCGGTGACGACGACCTCGTCGCTGAACCGGGCGGCGATCCGGCCCATCTCGGGACGCTTGCCGCGGTCCCGGTCGCCCCCGCATCCGAAGACGGTCACGATCCGCTTCGCGCCCAGCTCGGCGCAGAACCCGAGCACCCGCTCGAGGGCGTCGGGGGTGTGCGCGTAGTCGACGACGATCGAGGGGCCGCCGGGCCGGGAGACGAGCTGGAAGCGTCCGGGAACGGCCGGCGCCTCCTCGAGCCCGCGCCGGATCGCGTCCGGGGGGATGCCGAGGGCCGTGGCCGCCGCGGCGGCGGCGAGCGCGTTCATCGCGGAAAAGCGGCCGAGCAGACGCAGGCGAACCGGCGTCTCGCCCGTTCCCGCCTCGATGGTGAAACGGGTCCCTTCGAGATCCGCCTCGAGTCCGGCGGCACGGACGTCAGCAGGGCGCTCGATCCCGTAGGAGACCGTTTGTCCCGCGAATTCCTCGCCGATCTCCCGCACGTGGCGGTCGTCCACGTTGTAGACGAGAACGCCCGGTTTCTTCTCCCGATCCGACCCGACGAGCGAGCGGGCGAAGAGCTCCTTCGCCCGGCGGTAATTCTCGAAGGTGCCGTGATAGTCGAGATGGTCGCGGGTGATGTTCGTGTAAACGGCCGCGTCGAACTCGAGCCCGGCGATCCGCTTCTGGATTGTCGCGTGCGAGCTCACCTCCATCACGGCCGACCGGCATCCCGCGTCGCGGAAGCCGGCGAGAAGGCGATTCGTCTCGACCGGGGAGGGCGTCGTGTTGGCCGTCGCGTCGAGATGGTCGCCCGCCCCGGAGCCGACCGTCCCGATGATACCCGCCGGACCGCGGTCGCCGCCGAGTATGGAGCGCAACAGGAAGCAGACGGAGGTCTTGCCGTTGGTGCCGGTGACGCCGGCGAGGGTCATGTCCCGGTCCGGCTCGCCGTAGAACCGCCGGGCGAGAAGTGCGGCGGCCTCCGCGCCGTCGCGCACCCGCAAGACGGGAACCGTCGTCTCGACGTGCCGGTCCGCCGCCACCGCCGACGCGCCGAGTTGCACGGCCTCGTCGATGAAATCGAGTCCGTCGGCCCGCCCGCCGCGGATCGCGACGAAGAGCTCGCCGCCGGTCATCTCCCGCGTGTCGATCGCGATGCCGGACACCTCGACCGCCCCCGCGGCCGCGGATTCCACACGGCCGATCCCCGCGCCCAGCGCCGTCAGCATCATCGCCCGCCTCCCCGCGAGGCCATCGAGAGATTCGTCTCGCAGCGCAGCCGGACCGCCGCGCCGCGCTTCACCGAACGCCCCGGCTCCGGGGTCTGCCGCCGCACCTCGCCGGAGCCGTCGATCCTGCTCTCCAGGCCGCAGGAGATCAGGAGCCGCCGCGCCTCGCGGATCGAGAGCCCCCGGCAATCGGGGACGGCGACCGTGCCGGCGAGCGGCCGCGGCGAACGGTAGAGCAGCCGGATTTCGTCGCCCCGCTCCATCGGCGTTCCGGGATCGGGCGACTGCGACCAGACGATCCAGTCTTCCTCGCCGGCGCCGCTGATGACGAGCCCGCTTCCCGAGGCGAGACGGATCGCGTCCCGCTCGGTCAGCCGGAGAAAGGAGGGGGCCCGGAACGTCCCGCCCTCCCGCTCGCCGAGGGCGACCTCGCCGTCGGCCGACCGGCAGAGCATGTCGGTTGCGAGATTGATCCCGCCGACGATCCCCCGGAAGACGACGGCGGCCGACTCCCCGCCCCACCAGTACGGATACGCCGGCTCGTCGAGCAGAACGAGACAGACGAGCCGGGGATCCTCGGCGGGGCAGAACCCGATGAAGCTCGCCACGTACCGCCCGCGGACGTACCTGCCTCCCGAGGCCTTCTGCGCCGTCCCCGTCTTTCCCGCCACCGTCATGCCCGGCACGGCGGCCTTCCGCCCCGTCCCCTTCCTGACGACGGCGACGCAGAAATCCTTCATCCGTTCCGCCGTCTCGTCCGAGAAGACGCGCCGCACCTGCAGCGGCGGCATCTCCCGGGCATCGCCGCCAACCCGGTCGACGGTGCGCTGCGCGATCCGCGGAGAGGTGAGCACGCCCCCGTTCGCCAGGGCCCCGTAGGCGAGGGCCATCTGGAGCGCGGTCACGCCGATCTCCTGCCCGATCGCGATGCTGGGCAGGGACCGCGCCGACCAGTCCCCGGGATCGCGGAGCGTGCCACGCGACTCGGCCGGAAGATCGACACCGGTCCACCCGCCGAATCCGAAGTCGAGCAGCCACCGGTGGAAATCGCGGGGATCGGCGTTCATCACGGCCTTGATCGTGCAGACGTTGCTCGACTTGACGAAGGATTCCTTGAAGGAGTACCACGCGTCCTCCCGGTGATCGTCCCGGAAGGTGCCGAACTCGAACTCGACCTCGCCCCCCTCGGTGTCGAAGACGTCGTAGGGATCGACCGCGCCCCGTTCGAGCAGGTACGCGTCGGTGACCAGCTTGAAGGTGGAGCCGGGCTCGTAGATGCAGCTCACCGACATCAGGCCCTCGCCGCCGGCGGCAACTCCGCCGTCTCGGCGCTTCTCGGAGAGGGCGAGGATGTCGCCGGTGCGCGGGTCGAGGACGATCGAGATCCCCGCGGCCGCGCCGTACCGGTCGACGGCTTTCTCGAGCTCGAAGTCGACGATCGCCTGCACCCGCGAATCGATCGTCAAATAGACGTCCCGCCCGTCGACCGGCTTGCGCCCGGGGGCGTTGACCGGCCGGAACACGTTGCTGCGGGCGTCCTTGGAGACGAGGAACCAGCCGTCCTCGCCGGCGAGCAGGGAGTCGAAGGCCTGCTCGATCCCGCTCACCCCCCGCCCCTCGTCGTTCACCGCGCCGACGAGGCCGGGAGCGGCCGCGCCGAAGGGATGGATCCGGTCGGGGCTGGGATCGAGCCGGACACCGGGCATGGCGGAGAGGAGCCCGACGGCCTCCTCGTTGAGACGGCGATCGCGGGCGAGCGGGACGTAGGGGCGGTCCTTCCGCAGGGCGCGGCGGACGGTGCGGACGGAGACGCCGACGGCTTCGGCGAATCCGGCGATCGCCCCGTCGTCGCAGGGAAAGAGCGACGGGGTGACGCCGACCGCCCAGGTGCGCGACGTCACGGCGAGGGGCATCCCGTTGCGGTCGAGGATGCTTCCCCGGCGCGACGGCCAAGCGACCTGCTCGTGCCATTGCCCGTCGGCCCGGTTCTTGTAATGGACGTGCCGGACGATCTGGACCTGGACGAGGCGGTAGAGGAGAGCGCAGACGATCGCGGCCGCGCAGAATGCCAGCAGTCGCAATCGCCAGGCTGGAACGTGCCTCGTCATCTCTTCTCCACGCTCGCTCCCTCGGGGGCGATCGTCCCCCCGCCCGTGGCCGCCTTCGCGAGACCGAGGTGCTCGCGGGTCACCCGTCCGCCCCGCCCGTAGAGGGCGAGACGCGTCATCTCGCCGGGCGAACCCGCGCGCATGCCGTAGCCCGTCGCGATCGGGATGATCCGCTCGGGCGAGACGAGATCGTTGTAGCTCGCCGTGAGCACGACGTTCCGCCCGCGAAGCATCTCGAGCCGGTCGGTGCTGTCGGCGATCTGCTGCGAGATGGAGAAGAAATGGACGTGCAGCGAGATGTAGAGCAGCACGATCGTGGAGAAGAAGCCGAGGAGCAGCAGGAAATTGAGCGACGAGAGCCGCCCGTGGAGCGCCTGCCGCACGATCGTCGGAATATCGGGTATCGTGTTCTGCCGCTTCATGTCAGATCCTCTCGGCCGCGCGAAGCCTCGCGCTCCGCGCCCGCGCGTTTCGTTCGATTTCCTCTGCGGTCGGCCGGAGCGGCCGACGCGTCAGCACCTCGAGCGTTGGCAGCCGCCCGCACCGGCATTCGGGAAAATCCGGCGGGCAGATGCAACCCCGCTCCTCGCGCCGGAAGAATCGCTTGACGATGCGGTCCTCCAGCGAATGGTACGAGATGACGACGATCCTCCCGCCGGTCGACAGGAGGTCGAGCCCGACCGGGAGCAGCTCCTCGAGCGCGGCCAGCTCGTCGTTGGCCCAGATCCGCAGCGCCTGGAAGACGCGTGAGAGCGTCTTGACGGCGCGGTGCGCCGGAACGGCGGCCTCGACGACGGCCCGCAGTTTGCCGGCCGTCTCGATCGGCGCCTCGTTTCGCGCGGCCACGATCGCCCGGGCGATCGACGCCGCCCGCGTCTCCTCGCCGAAACGCCGCAGCACCGAACGGATCTCCCGCTCGGGGGCTTCGGCGATCATCCCGGCAGCCGAGCGGCCGTCGGCGCCCATCGTCATCGAGAGCGGGCCGTCGGAGCGATAGCTGAATCCGCGCAGCGGATCGTCGAGCTGTATCGAGGAGAGCCCGAGATCGACGAGCAGCCCGTCGAGCGGCCCGGTCCCGGCCAGGCGCGCGAGATCCCGGAAATTCCCCTGCTCGATCCGCACCCGGTCGCCGTAGGCGGCGAGCCGTTCCCCCGCGGCGGCGAGGGCGGCCGGATCCCGGTCGATCCCGACGAGCGTCGAACGCGGCGCCGCATCCAGGATGCGCGCCGCGTGCCCGCCGCCGCCGAGCGTCGCATCGGCGTACCGGCCGCCCGCCTTCGGCGCGAGCAGCCGCACCACCTCTTCCGCCATGACCGGGATGTGTCGCATGCGCCGTCGTCTCCATCCGTGTCACCGTCCCGCGGCGGCGACCGCCGCCGGCGCGATGAGCTTTCCCCGCTCCGCCATCAGGTGCCGGAAGGCGTGCCGCCAGTTCGGATAGACCGGAAGCGATCGCAGTTTCCCGGCGAAGGCGAAGATGTCGAGAACGTAGTCGCTGAACCCGGAGAGCAGCAGCTGTGCCCCCCGGGGAACGCCGTCGAGAAGCTGGAAGGCCCGGTAGTCGACGTGATCGACGTGCTCGAAATCGATGATGACGCAACCGCCTCCCCGTCCCGCGATCGACCGCACGATCCTGCGAACGTCGTCGGCCCCGACCGTACCGTGGAGCCGCAGGATGCCGACGCCGTCCTTGTCTGTCAGATAGACCTTCATCGCCGCGATCAGTACTCCCAGTCGCCGTCGAGGTACGTATCGAGAGCCTCGCCGCGCACCTGCTCGTAGCTCTCCTCGGACCAGATCTCCATGTACGTCAGGGCCCCGATCACGACCACCCTGCGGGGGTTGTCGATCAGGGAGAGGAAGGGGGGCGAGATCGCCACCCGGCCGGCCTTGTCGAGATTGACCGTCTGCGACTTGTCGCTGTAGAAACGGATCAGGTTCCGCTTCTTCTGCCCCGGGGGAAGGTTCTCGAGGCGCTCGATCACCCGCTCCCACTCGGCCGACGGGAAGAGGTTGAGGCACTGTTCCTTCCCCTTGGACAGAACGAGCACCTCCCCCGAATCGGTGGGCAGGAGCCGCCGGAACCGGGCGGGGATCATGATGCGGCCCTTGGCGTCAAGGGTGCACGTGAAGCTGCCCACGAAGCTGCGCATCGGTCCTCTTCTCTCCCGGAGTTGATCCCTCGTGAATGCCGGCTCGCAGTGCGTCCGGCGCGTCCGAAACATCCTCGTCCAAGACATTTCGAAACACTTGCGCCCCACTTTAAGACACCTTCTCCCACCTGTCAAGCCCAAAAAGGGCGGCGAGGCGCATTTTTTTATTCGACTAATGTGTTGTCAATAAATAGATAACGGAATCAGGTGCACTGCGCGCGTTCAAAAATCCGCGCATACCCCCATTTCCCACCATCCGACACGCGCGGTGGCGGGATGATCAGCGTTTCACGGCGGCGACGACGAGGGTGGATGCGAGACAGCGAATGAGCGGTAGGCGCTCGAGGAGCGCCTCGGCGAGTCGGCAGAGGGGAAACAGCGCGTCGGGGACGTTCTTCCAGACGAAGATGATCCGCTTGACCGTAGCCACCTCGAATCCCTCCTCCTCGAGGAGGCCGACGAGCTGGCCGGCGGGAACTGGGCGGTGGTAGGAGTAGGGGTGGTACGCGCTCCGCGAAACAACCCCCGCCGGGTAGCACATCGGGGGGCAGAGCCGCTTGAGGCGCGGAAAGCGGACGAGGAGCCGTTTGCCGGCCTCGACGAGACTGTGGTAGTTGGGCGTCGAGCAGACCAGCCGCCCGCCCGGCGAGAGGACCGCGCGCATCTCCCGGACGGCGCGCCGGCGGTCGGGCTCGTAGATGTGCTCGATCGTCTCGACGGTCGTCACGACGTCGAAGCTGCCCGGGCGGAAGGGCAGCGCGCTCACGTCGGCGCCGGCGATGCGCGCCTTTCCCCCGTTGGCCGCGGCGATCGCCCGCGCGGCGAAGAAGTCATCCTGCACGATGTCGATGCCCACGGGCCGCCAGCCCCTGCGCTCGAGCAGGAAGAGGGCGTAGCCCCAGCCGCAGCCGACGTCGAGGGCCCGACCCGGTCCGTCTCCGGCCAGCCCGGTCACCTCGAGATAGCGCCGGGTGGAAAGCCAGCGCTTCGCCTTCGAGCCGAGAAACCAGTTGCGCAGCAGGCTCGGCATCCGCTCGTCGGGTATGTCGCCGGGGATCACGGGACGGGGCGGGCTCATCCTCCCCCCCTCTCGAGGCGGTAGAGGACGTAGACGACCGGTTCCGGCTTGCGGATCCCGAGATTGGACACCTCGCCCCGGAAGACGGAAACGAAACGCACGCCGCGGATCGTTCGATTCTCGAAGCGCGCCGGCGTCTCGTGGCGATCGAGGAGATAGTCGCAGCCGAGATCGAGGTACAGCCCCTCCTCCACGATCCGCTCGACGTCGATCCGCCGCCGCATCCGGTTGATCTCCGGGGAAACGAGACCGCCGAGGTCGAGGATGTAGCGGCCCGAGTACCAGCCGACCGCCCCGATGTCCGGCGCGGCGACGACCGCACCGGGCGGACTGTTCGCGGCGAGCCACCGCCCCGCGCCGGCGATCGTCTCCTCGAGCCCGCGCGAGAAGGCGCGCGTCGGGCCGGCGACGACGGCAACGTGGAAGACGATCCCCTGGGCCACGGCCGCCAGGACGAGCGCCCCCCCCACCAGGCGTGCAGTGGAAGCGGGGATGCCGGCGAAGAGCCGCGACGCGCCGGTCGCGGCGAGAATGGCGACGACGGGCGCCACGGGCAGCAGGTAGCGCGAGAGGATATGGAAATCGAAGAGCACGTAGACGGCCGGGAGGGCGACGACCCAGAAGAGCATGAGCACGACGGCTCCTCGTCCCCTCTTTCCCGCCGGCAAGAAGAGGGCGTCGATCGACCGGCCGCGGCGTATGCCGGCGGCGGCCGCGGCGAAGAAAACGAGCCAGGCGATCGCCCCCGTCGCGCCGAGTATCTTCACGGGAACGAGCATCCGGCCGAACAGGGCCGCGGAAACAACGGGGCGCCCCTGCTTGGCCCCCGCCGTCAGGGGCAGGAAGGTGCCGGTGTGCGCGCGGATGAGGATGAGCCAGGCGCCGTAGAGGACCGCGAAGACGGCGAGCCAGAGCCAGCGCGGGCCGCGCGGGCCGCGCTCGAAGGCGAACGCGACGACGGCCAGCGGCGCGAGGAGTATCGTCTCGGGGCGCGCCAGGACGGCGAGGAACAGGATGAAACCGAGGAGCATGCTTTGCCGGTTGGTGCAGAGCAGGTCGATCGAGCCCCGGAGGAAGAGCAGCGTCATGAAGACGGCGAAGGAGGTCTCCATCCCCACGGCCGACCAGCGCACGAGCCAGGCGTCGGCGGCGACGACGGCGGCCGCGGCGGCCGCGGCGGCCGGAACGTTCGAGAGACGCCGGACGGTCGACCAGACGAGACCCACCGAGAGGAGGCCGAAGACGATCGACAGAACGCGGCACCAGAGGAGGTCATTCCCTCCCGCCGCGTGCGCGATGGCGAGAAGAGCGACCCAGAGCGGGCTCGTCGCGCCGTAGGAGGGCTCCCCGCGGTTGAAGGAGAGCTCCCCCGCCTCGGCGAGGTTGCGGGCGTAGACGAGATGGATGTACGTGTCGTCGACGAGGACGCCGCCGAGCGAGGCGACCATCGACGCGAAGAGGAGCGCGCAGACGAAAAGAACGCCGAGTTCCCGCCGGCTCATCGCGTTTCTCCCATCCGCCCGAGGAGATCGGCGAGGCGTTCGGCCGCCGCCCGTCTCGACAATCCGGGCGCCGGTCCGAGATCGTAGTCCCGCTCGAGCGTCCCCGCCTCGTGCCGACGGTAGAGCCGCTCGATCGCGTCCGCGATCGCCCCGGCCGAGTCGAGCGGGGCGACCTCGCCCCGCCGGAGGCGCCGGACGATCGCCGCCGCCTCCCCCTCGGGGACGAGGGCGAGGATCGGGCGGCGCGCGCCGATGTACTCGAAGAGCTTGCCGGGAACGAGCCCCCGGTATCGCGGATCGTCGTGCTTGACGAGGAGCAGCGCGTGGCTCTCGGCCTCCCGCCGCACGCAGGCCTCGTGCGAAAGGGTGTCCTCGAAGCGGACGGCATCGCCGAGGCCGAACCGCCCGACCCATGCCTCGTTCGCCGTCTCGCGCGGTCCGATGAAGGCGGCGGCGATCCGTTTGCCGAGTTCCGGCGACCGTTCGAAGAGCCGCGCGAGCCCGGCGAGGAAGGGTCTCGTCGAGCGGCCGAGCGTCAGCATGCCGAAATGCGAGATCGTGAATGGCCCCGCTGGACGATCGGGCCGGAAACCGGCGAAATCCTCCTCCTCGTAGCCGTTCGGTATCTTGACGACCTGCGCGCCCGGATACCGCCGCTCGAGATCCTCGAGCTGCCAGTCGGTGGTGACGAGGACGCGGTCAGCCCCGGCGGCGCGTCTTTCCATCGACCGGTGGATTGCCGCGTGCAGGGCCGTCGGCGGCCGGCGCAGGTGGAGCCCGATCCACGGGTCACGGAAATCGGCGACCCACGGGATGCGGAATCGGCGCGCGATCGCGGCCGCGGCGAGGTGCGTCGAATCGGGCGGGCTCGTCGAGTAGAGGCGGTCGAAGCGCTCCGCCCGGCAGAGCTCCGCGGCGGCGCGCCGGGCGAAGGGGACCCATCCCCGGTAGGTGTCCGGCAGAACGAGGAATTCGCCGAGACGCCGCAGGACGCCGAAGCCCGAGGAGGAACGGCGCGAGTTCGCCGCCCGGCCGCGGCAAAGCAGGCGGGCGCCGGAGGCGGAGCGGGTGCGGACGACGCGGACCCCGTCGGGGATGGCGCGGGCGAGGGCGGGGTCGGAGATCCAGAACTCCCCCGGCTCGGGCGTGACGACGGTGACACGCCAGTTCGAGCGGGAAAGATGCCGGACGAAGGAGAGCGGGCGGTGCACGCCCCCGCCCCCCGCGGGCGGGAAGAAATTCACGAGCATGAGGATCGATCGCTCCGTCATCGCGCCTTCTCCGCGTTGAGCAGCCAGGAGAGGAGCCGTTGCCCCCGCCCCTGCGGCAGGATCGAGAGGAAGACCGCCGTCTCCTTTGCCTCGAAGACCCCCAGTGTAGCGATGAGCGCCCTCGCGGCGAAAGGGAAAACGAGCAGGAAGACGATCGTCGACGCGGGCCCGAGCGCCCGGGTCAGGTACGCCCCCGCCGTCGCGGCGACGAGCAGGACGCCGGCGAGCCGGCCCGTTCCCCTTCCCACGCCCCCCCAGAGCCCCTCCCTGCGGGCGAGGAGGATCGCCGCGACGAGCTGGACGACGCAGGCCGCCCCCTGCGCGAGCGCCATCCCGGCGATGCCGGCGGTCTGGACGAGGGGAACGAACGCGCCGAAATAGGCGGCCATCCAGAGGAAGTCGCAGAGCACGGCACCCCGCATGGCGTGGAGCGAACGCATGGCTGCCACGAGCGGGGCGGTGGCGGCGGAGAGTGGAATCGTCGGCAGCAGGATGAGGAGGATCCGGTAGGCGCCGCCGTAGGCCTGGCCGGAGAGAAGGCCGATCAGGTGGCGTCCGGCGACGGCCGCGCCCGCCGCCGCGAAGAGCGAGGCGACAACCGTCCCGTGCGTGAAGACGCGGATCTTCGCCGGGATCTCGCCGACGCGCCCCTCCTCGTAGAGGCGGGTGATCTCGGGGCTGGCCGCGACGACGGGGAGGCCGAGAAACCGCTTGAGAACGTTGTGCACGCGCGAGGCCACGTGGAAGAGCGAGACGGCCGAGACGGGCAGCATCGTGGACATGACGAAACGGTCGACGTCGGTGAAAGCGAGGGCGACGAACGAGAGGAGCACCGATCCGCCCCAGTAGGGAAGGAACCGCGGCAGCTCGGAGCCCGCGGCCGTCTCCCCCCTCCCGAGAAAGTGACGCCGGACGAGCGAGCGGTAGACGGGCAGGCCGGCGAGGAAGACGATCCCGTTCAGGGCGGCGAGGGCGCGAAAGAGCCCGGTCACCTCGAGGCCGTCCCGGCGGAATACGACGTAGAGCGTGAAGACGAGAAGGAAGACCGGCTCGAAGAGCATCTGCATGCGCATCTCGCGCAGCCCGCCGAAGGCGCCGTAGAGGAGGAGCTTCAGGGACAGGGTGATCGCGGCGGCCACGGCCCAGAAGAGCAGTGCGTCGCCGGCGATCATCATCCGGGCCCCCGCCGGCAGAACCGGGCGCCAGAGACCGCGCGACAGGAGGATCGCCGTCCCGAGGAGAAGAACGACTGCCGACGCCGCCGCGAAGAGGATCGTCGCGCGGCTTCGTTCGCCCCGCGCCCGCAGGCTCGGCAGGAACCGGACCAGCACCTGCGGCAGTCCCGCGAGGGCGATCGTGGCGAGGAGGAGCGAGAAGCCCCTGAGCGCGACGAAGAGCCCGAACCGCTCCCCGTCGAGAAACCGGCTCAAAAGGGAAAGCTGCAGGACGGTGAAGACGAGCCCGGCGGCGCCGCTGGCGGCGAGGGAGAGCGTGTTCAGCGCGATGCGCGAGTGCCCGCCGGCCCTCTCGGCCTGATCCATGTCCACCATCGCTTTCTCCTGGCGAGCACCGTGTAGTCGCACTCGCGGGCGCCGAGCGACCGCTTGAAGAAGAGGAGCCCCTCGTCCCCGAGGCTCGAGCCGAGGTTGAAGATCCGGGCGCCGCGCCGGTACGCCTCCTCGACGGCCCGCACGACGAGAACGGTCGCGATGTCGTGCTCGTGCGCCTCCGCGGTGTGCCCGGCCTGCCACGCCTGCGCCGTCCGCCCGAAGTAGAAGTCGATGTTTCCCCCGAGCAGCCGGTTCGCGAGGAACCCTCCCCAGAAGACGACGCCCTCGTCCCGCCGGCGGAAGAGCTCGACGAAGAGACGCTCGGGGTAGGGATGGACGCCCCCCCACCCGCGCGAGCAGCGGGCGTAGATCCGGTGGAAGGCCGCCACCTCCTCCACGGTCTCCAGCGGCCGCGCGACGATCCCCTCACGGAGCGCGCGGTTGCGGAGCTGGCGCTTCTTGCCGCTCAGACGGGCGAGGTAGTCCGCGATTCCGCCGTCGAGATCGACGACGCTGCACTCGCGCGTCACGGCGCCGGCGACGCGCGGGCGGTCGCCGCCCCGAAACGGATCGACGAACGAAACGACCGCATCGAGGCAGTTGAACCCGGCTGCGGCGCGGAAGAACCGATCGAGGAGTGCGCCGCACGCCGCCTCGTCGCCGACCGGATCTCCGTAGGTGCCGAAGGGCATCGCCTGCAGCGAGTGGAAGGGGCCGCGGGCGATGTCGACGTAGGGAAGGAAGGCGAGAAGCCGGCCGTTTTCGCGGGCGGTCAGCCATCGCGGCCGGAAGCGGGGCCAGGCGGCGGCGAGCGACTCGGCCCAGGCGGGCGTGTGGAAGAAGGTCGCGCCGGGGCAGCGCCCGGCGAGCTCGAGGAGCTCCGCCCGCGGCGTATGCCGTTCGGCCCTGATTTTCACGTGGCCGTCGCCCCCGGGAAGGGGCCGGGCGGCGGATCGAACCCGGGAAGCAGGCGCGCGAGACCGTCGACGACGGCCGCCCCGTCGCGCCGCAGGGCCGCCTCGACGAGCGCGTCCACCTCCTCCTCGATCCGCGCCGGCAGCGCGGCCGTCGGCCGGGCGAGCAGGATCTTTTCCTCCCCCACCGGAACGAGTTCCTCGTCGGCCGTGACGAGGACCTCGTGGAGCTTCTCGCCCTCGCGCAGCCCGGTGATCTCGACGGGGATCTCCGTCTCCGGCTCGTGCCCGCTCAGCAAAATGATGTCGCGCGCGATCTCGAGGATGTTGAGCGCCTCGCCCATGTCGAGGATGAAGGTCTCCCCCCCGCGGCCGATCACCGAGGCGCGGAGCACGAGGAGGGCCGCCTCGCGCACCGTCATGAAGAACCTGGTCGCCTCGGGATGGCTCACCGTCACCGGTCCCCCGCGCCTGATCTGGCGGAGGAAGAGGGGCACGACGCTCCCGTCGGAGCCGATGACGTTGCCGAACCGAACGGTGATGAACCGGCACCCTCCGGGGGGACGCGAGCGGAGGTAGAGCTCCATCACCCGCTTGGTCGCACCCATCACGCCGCGCGGATCGGCGGCCTTGTCGGTGGAGATGAAGACGAGCCGTTCGACGCCGCGCCGCTCGGCCGCGAGGACGAGATTGCGGCTCGCCGCGACGTTGTTGACGACGGCCTCGGCGGGATCGCGCTCCATGTAGTGGACATGCTTGTGCGCGGCGGCGTGGTAGATCGCCCGCGGGGCGATCTCCCCGACGAGCGCATCCACGGCGCCGGCGTCGCGGAGATCGTTGATCACCGCCCTGACCGGAAGGGCCGGGTAGGCGGCGCGCAGCTCGTCCTCGATCCGGAAGATCCGGTTCTCGCCGCGTCCGAGCAGGACGAGGGCGCCGGGTTTCGCCTCGGCGAGCCGGCGACAGAGCTCCGAACCGATCGACCCGCCGGCCCCCGTGACGAGGACGGTCCTGCCCTCCAGCGCCTCGTGGACGGCTGCCATGTCGAGCTCGACCGTCTCGCGCCCGAGCAGGTCCTCGACCTCGACCTCGCGGATCTGCTCGATCTTGACGGTTCCGCGGATGATCTCCATGAGACCGGGGACGATCTTGAAGGGACGGCCCGCGCGCCGGCAGCGCTTCACCATCTCCCGGACGAAACGGCCCGGCGCGGTCGGCACGGCGATGAGTATCTCGTCGATTTCGTCTTCGCCGATGACGCGCTCGAGGTCGGCGGTCGTTCCGAGGACCGGCGCGTTCCCGACCGTCCGGCCGGCGAGGGCGGGATCGTCGTCGAGGAATCCTGCGACGACCGCATCGAGCTCGTCGTGGGCGCGGATCTCGGCGGCGGCCATGCGCCCCGCCTCGCCCGCCCCGACGACGAGGATTCTTCTGGTCTCCTCGCATCTCATCTGATCAGCGCGACCTTCCTGACCTCGTTCCGTCCGGTTTTGTCCGTCACCCGCACGAGGTAGATCCCCGAACGGGCACTGAACCCGTTCAACGTGAGCAGATCCCATGCCACGTCGCCGTCGACGATCCCCGTCGCCTCGTGGACGAGCTCGCCCTCGAGCGTGTAGACCCGGATGTCGACCTCGCCGGTCACGCGCCCGATCCTGACCGCCTCGTCCCCGCGCCCCACGTGTATCGGGTTCGGATAGAGGATCATCGACGAGAAGGGCAGCGTCTCCGCCCCGGCCGGCGTGACGTCGAGCGAGGCGAGTCCCCGGTCGGTCCCGATCCAGAGGAGATCGGTCGTCTCGTCGTAGGCGAGGGCGCGGACGTTCGCCGAGGGAAGGGGCGAGACGGCCGACGTCGGATAGATGTCGGAGAGATCCCGCTGCCACTTCGCGATCGACGTGTACGGGGTGATCAGGCCGTCCGGGCCGATCCGGTCGATCCCGCCGTTCGTCCCCACCCAGAGGGCACCGAAGCGGTCGACGGCGAGATCGCGCACGTCGGAGCCGAGGAGCCCCGTGTCGCCGGAATAGCTCTTCGCGCCGATCTCCTCGATCACGAGGGAACGGTAGCGGACGAGCCCGCCGGCCGTCCCCGCCCAGAGCGTCCCGTCGGGCGTCATTTCGATCGAGGTGAGATCGGTGCTCGTCAGGTCCTCCGGCCCGGCGATGGTCAGCCAGACGTCGTCTGTCAGATCGGTGAGCTCGGACCAGTCGAATCCCTGCGTGATCCAGAGCTGGATCCCGTAGTCGCGCAGGGCGAGGTAGACGCGGTCGTCGCCGTCGAAGACGCAACCGAAGACCGATCCGCTCTCCATGCGGCTCTCGACGATCGGATCGACGGAGAGCCAGCCGGTCGTGTCGAAACGGACGATGTTGATCCCCCACACGCCCGATTCGAAGAGGACCGCGTCGGAGAGGAACCAGCAATTCCCCGCCGGGTCCTCGGCGGCCGCGACGAAGCGGTTCGAGGTGATCGTCCCGCTCTCGAGCGCGAAATGCGCCCATTCGTCGTCGGTTTTCACGAGGGGATCCCCCGCATCGAGCAGGTCGAGGTCGTAATCGAGGGCGTTCAGCCAGAGGCGCCCCCGCGAGTCGTGGAGGACGGCGAGGTTGTTGAATCGGTAGGACGGGAGATCGTCGTTGCCCGGATCGTCGGGGCGCATCAGGGTGTAGTTGTTCCACGCCCCCGAGGGATCGCGGTAGCCCACGCCGTTCTTCTCCGTGCTCAACCAGACGCCTCCGCCGGAAACGGCGGCGAGCCCGCGCTGCGCCGCGGCGTTGTGCGGGGGCAGACTCGGCGCCCGGTTGATCCATGCGCCGTCGACCCGGCCGCTCACGTAGACGCCGCGCAAAAGCAGCGTGAACTCGCCGCCCACCCACGGCGTCCCGTTGCCGTCGACGGCGACGGCGCGGAGGATGTCGTTCCAGCCCATCCGGTACAGCTCGTGGTGGAGCGTCTTCATCCCGCCGATGTCGATCGCGGCGAAGACGTACCCGTTCCACCGCCACGCCCCCTCGTCGGTGACGGCGACGAACTCGCCGCCGCCGGCGGAGATCGCCAGCGGTTCGTGGCCGTTGAAGACGTCGGCATAGGGCGTCCAGACGTTGTCCGCGAATTGCAGCACGCCGCCCGCGCCCGCCGCGTGGAGCCGTCCCTCGAACACGCAGAGGGCGTTGACGCGCCCGATATCGAAGCTGGCCAGGGAGAGCGTGGCCCGGTTGAAGCAAACGACCCCCGCCTCCGTCGCCACCCAGAGCGTGTCGCCGCCGATCGCGAGCAGGTCGTTGACGCGGACCCCCTCGAGCGCATCGGTGAGCCCGGGCTCGCGGGAATGGAAATTGTCGAAGAACTTGGCCACGCCGTTCGTCGACCCGTAGTAGATCTCGTCGCCGATCGCCGTCATCGCGGTGACGCTGTCGGCGAGGAGACCGTCGCTCGGGCCGTAGCGCTTCGCCGTGGGATCGGGGGCCGACGGATCGTCGATGCGGACGACGCCGCCGCCGTAGAATCCCGCCCAGAGCGTCCCGTCGGCGGCAGGCGCGACCGAGGAGACGTCGGTCGACACGAAGGAAAGCCCGTCGGCGATCTGGGTGAAGGTCGAGTCGCGGAGGTCGAAGAGGAGGATGCCCCCGTTCGTGCAGCACCAGAGCGTGTCCCCGGTCACCTGGAGCCGGTAGGCTACGCTCGCGTCGAGGTGGATATGCCATTCCCCGGGGGCCGCGATGAGCGGCGCGGCGAGTAAGAGCGCCAGAAGCACCGTCAGTGTGCGTTTCACCGTTCGACCTCCTGCGTGAACCAGTCGGGATATCGCCCCGCGGCCATCACCCGGAGCGAGCGGGCGATCGTGACGAGGTCTCCGGTGAAACGCCGGTTGCGCATGGCGAGCAGTTCGTCCTCGATCGCGGTGCGCGCGTCCGGCGCCCCCGCGTACCGCCAGCGTCCGGCGATCCCCGGTCTCGCGGCGGGCGGGTCCGGGGGAAGATCCCTCGTGTCGAACACGGCCGGCGGCCCGGCGAGGGCCAGCCGCCCGGTCAGAAGATACACGAAAAGCGTCGGATTGAGCAAGTCGGAGGCGTCCCGGCCGTCCGCGCGGAGCGCCCGCGGCCACCGGATCGCCCGTTTGTTTGAACCGAATCGCGTCTCCCGCCGCCGTCGGGGCGCGCGCCCGGCGATCGCTGCCGCCGTCCACGCGGCACAGGAGACGACGAGGAGGATCGCCGCTGCCGCGACGTCGAGGCAGCGGGCGGACAGTCGCCGCATCGCTCCCCCGCCGCCCCCCCCGACCGAGAAGAGGGAGAGCCCGCCGATCTCGTCGACGCGCGCCGTCTGCCCGATCAAACCGGCCAGCGGCGACGCGATGCGGACCGGGACGCTCTTGCCCCGGTGCAGGAGCACGGAAACGAGCAGCTCCCGCTCGTGGCGCGAGGGCAAAACGACGATCTCCTGGATCTTGTGGAGCTCGATCGCCGCCGAGAGATCCCCGATCGCGCAGAGCGATCCCTCCTCACCCGTCACGGCCCCGACGACGTCGATCCCCGTGTCGCGGTCGGCCGTGAAGAGGCGCCGCGCGGCCGCCGCCTCTTTTGCGGAGCCGACGAGGAGGACGCGCTTGAGGTCGAAGCTCGTCCTGACGAGCTGGCGATGGACGATCCGCACGATCCGGCGGAAGAAGGCGACGAGGATAATCGAGAAGACCGCCTGGCTGAGGAGGACGGCGCGCGAGTAGATCCGGATGCGGCCGAGATAGGTGGCGGCGAGAAGGATCGTGAACACGAGGAAGACCGCGCGCGCGACGCGTATCGACTCCTCGGTCCAGTGGGTGCCGCGCTGCACGCGATAGAGTCCCGAGAAGGCGAAGGTGCCGACGAAGACGAGACTGGAGAAGAGGATGAAGACGCGGTACCAGTCGAGCGGATAGAGCCCGTAGACGAAACGTGCCTGGAGGGCGAGACGGAGATAGTAGGCGGCGAAGAAGGCGGCGTTGATGGCGACGAGGTCCGCGCACACGAAGACGGCCGTCTTGAGCGTCTCGCGGTGACGGCGGAAGAACCAGGACAGCCGGTTCCACTTCTCGACGTAGCGGAGCAGGCTGAGCACGTGCAAAAGGAAGGGCTTGCGCAGCATCGACGCGCTCGACCGCTCGTAGCTGTGCACCATCGTCGAGGCGGGCTCGTACCACACCTCCCAGCCGAGATGCTGCATCCGGTAGCACCAGTCGATGTCCTCGAAGTAGAGGAAGAACCGCTCGTCCATCATCCCCACCTGCTCGATCGCCTCGCGCCTCGCCATCATGCAGGCGCCGATGACCCAGTCGACCTGCCGGGGCGTCTCGTGGTCCCAGTCGGTCATGAGGTGCGCCCGAAGCGCCTTCGCCCGCGGGAAGAGACGTCCGAGGAAGGTGCGGCGGAGGATGATCGCTTTCGCCGTGTAGAAGGCGCGGCAGGAATGCTGCAGCCGTCCGTTTGGATAGACGAGCCGCGAGGCGACGATCCCGGCCCGCGGTCGGGCGTCGAGGGACGCCAGCAGATGGCCGACCGCGTCGTCGCGGAGCTCGATGTCCGGGTTGAGGACGAGGATCGCGCGGCCGGTCGACATCCGGATCCCCTGGTTGACGCCGCGCGCGTAGCCGACGTTCTCCCTGTTCGCGGCGAGCCTGACGCCGGGGAAACGGTCGCGGATCATCTCCGGCGTGCCGTCGCGGCTCGCGTTGTCGATGACGATCGTCTCGTGCGCGCACGCGGGGGCGTGGCGCGCGAGGGAGTCCAGGCAGCGGGCCACCGGCTCGACGCTGTTGTGCGTGACGACGATGATGGAGACGTCCATGTCTGATTACGTCCCGGCGGCGGCCCGCCAGCGCCGCGGGTTCATGAAACGGAGGCGCCAGACCATGAAGGCCGCCTCCCAGATGATCTTCTTCGACATCTTCGACACCCCCACGCGGCGGTCGGTGAAGATGATGGGGATCTCCTTGATGCGGAAGTTCTTCTTCCAGCAGAAGAAGTTCATCTCTATCTGGAAGGAGTACCCGTCGCTGCGGATCGTCTCGAGAGGCAGCTGCCGGAGCACCTCGCGCCGGAAGCACTTGAAGCCTCCCGTGGCGTCCTTCAGGGGGAGTCCCGTGATGATACGGGTGTAGACGTTCGCCCCGCAGCTCAGGAACAGCCGCCGCAGTGGCCAGTTGACGACGGTGATCCCGCGGAGGTAGCGGGAGCCGATGACGAGATCGTTGTTTCGGATCGCGTCGAGGAAATCGGGGATGGCGCCCGGATCGTGCGAGAAGTCCGCGTCCATCTCGAAGACGTACCGCGCGTCCGTCTCCTCGAGGGCCCAGGTGAATCCCCGGATGTACGCGGAGCCGAGACCGAGCTTTCCCTCGCGGTGGATGACGTGGACCCGGTTGTTTCCGGCGGCCATGCGGTCGACGATGTCGCCCGTTCCGTCGGGGGAGTTGTCATCGACGACGAGCACGTCGATCCCCCCGTCGACGGCGAGGACCATCTCGACGATCCGCTCGATGTTCTCCTTCTCGTTGTAGGTCGGGATGACGACCAGGCTCTCCACGCTGGCTACTCCTTTCTCCGCGCGACCAGGCAGGCGGCGGGGACGGCGAGACACAGGAAGACGAACGCGATCGAGACGACGAGCGACCGCTCGAGCGTTCGCGACCGGTACGCGAATCGTATCCGGTGGTCTCCCGCCTCGAGCGCCAGGGCGCGGAGGCAATAGTCGGCGGTCAGCACCTCGCGCTCCTCCCCGTCGACCGTCGCCCGCCAGTCGGGATAGGCGATCTCGGAGAGCACGAGCACGCCGGGGCGCTCGAGGTGCGCCTCGATCAGGATCTCGTTCAGGTCCCAGGAGACGATGTCGGCCCGCGCGTTCTCTGATATGTCCGGCGCCGGGTCGGGGGCCGTCTCGAGAAGAACGGTGCGGGCAGGATCGAAGTTCGCGTCGACGAGGGTCTCGAGGATCCGCTCGCGCGGAAGCACCCGCGCCTCCCCCGCGACGAAGACCCGCGGCAGAACGCGCGTGTTCTCGTAGATGTACTGCCCGCCGTCCTGCCACACGAGCGGGAAGACCTCGTTCTCGCGGAAGATCGGGAAAAAGGAGAGCAGGTACTTCGCCCCGAGGAGATCGAGGAGCGGCGCGGGGAATCCCCCCGCGTTGAAGGAGGCGAACATCCCGTCCATCACGTCCTGGTAGCCCTGGAGCTTGGCCGCGTGGTAGCCCCCGAGCGAGGCGATCCGGGAGACCATGTAGCGGTTCTCGCTGAACGGGCGCACGTTGTGCGACCACTGCCCGCGCTGCGCGTAGGGAACGGGGAAGATCCGGAAGAGCGACGGGTCCTTCTGCAGGAAAGCGATCGCCTCGTCCGGTTTCTTGAACGCCTCCCGATCCTCGACCGGCCGCACGATCCGGTACTCGTCCCGCTCCCACGTCGACTCGGGATGGAGGATCGGCCGGTCCGCGACGAAGAGATCGGCCGCGGCGACGAGCGCCGTCGCGGCGAGGAAGCGGCCGGCGGAGAGACGCCGCGCGGAGGCGGCGAGGATGAGCGCGACGGCGAGGAGGAAAAAGAAGGCCGTGCGGACCGCGTCGGCCGCGAACCGTTCGCCCCCGAGGGCGCCCCATCCCCCCTGCACCCGCCCGCTCGCCGCCGCCCGGCTTTCGAAGCCGGCGCGCAGTCCCTCGCCGCCGGCGACGGCGAGGACGAAGAGGACGACGGCCGCGAGCGCGGCCCACCTGAGCCGGTCGGGACGAAGCCAGCGCGGCAGGTCTCCCGCCGCGAGCCGGTCGAGATACGCGTCGATCCCCCCGGCCGCCAGCGCCGTGAGGGCGAGCTGCTGGACGACGATGATCATCACCGGAACGCGGAACTTGTTGAAGAAGGGAAGCCACCGGAACATCGGGTCGTAGAGGATCGGGAAATGGCTGCCGAAGCTCACCAGCGTCGAGAGCAGCGCGAGGGCGACGAGGAGCCATTTCCAGCGGCGCCGGACGAGGACCGCGCCGATCGCCGCCCAGAGGGCCGCGACGACGCCGAGATAGTTCGGGTAGTCGGTGAAGGGCATCGCCCCGAGATAGGTCGCCTTCCCGTAGCCGAAGGCCCACGGGAAAACGAAGGTGATCATCTCCTTCGGGTGCAGGCTCCAGCCGGTTGCGTAGCCGTAATCCAGCCCGCCGCTCCCCCCGCGGATCGAGTACTCGGCGTACTCGCGCACCGGCAGCACGAGGACGGCCGAGACCCCGAGAGCGCCGACGACGGCCGCCGCCAACGCGGCGGCGTTCGCCGCGGCGGCCCGCCGGTCGCCCGCGCGCAGAACCGCGACGGTCTCCCAGAGGAAGATCGTCCCGACGACGAGGAAGGTGTAGTAGGAGATCTGGATGTGCCCGCGCATCATCTGGATCCCGAGGACGAGGGCCAGGAGCGACGTCGTCGACACGCGGCTTCCGCCGCGGAAGAGCCGCAGGGCGAGGAGCGCGGCGAAGGGCATCCAGGCGATCGCCGACGCCTGCGACCCGTGCCCGTGCGCGCCGACGGCCACGTAATTCGGCAGGATCATGAAGAGGACGCCGGCGAGCGCCGCCGGCCCCCACCGCATCCCGAGCGAGCGGCAGAGCAGGTACATCCCGGCGCCGGCGAGGAGGTAGTGCACGAGCAGCCATCCCAGCTCGGGGAAGCCGGCGTACGCGTGCAGCAGGTGGGTGACGAAGGAGACGGGATAGACGTACGGCGTGTACATCTGGCTCGGGAAACTCGGCATCCCGCAGAAGATGTAGGGATTCCAGAGGGGGTATTCCCCGGCGGCGAGGCTCCCGCGCCCGACCGTCGCGAAACTCTCCCACGCCGTCGCGTCGGGAACGAGGAAGATCCTGTTCTGCAGCGCCGCCTCCGGCATGAGCGCGACGAGGACGGCGCAGAGCAGCGCCACGACGACGAGTCCGCGTTTCCACGGCGCGGCCGATTCCAGCGCGTCGATCGGCTCCGGCCGTGTGTCCGCGCGGTCGTTCATCGATTCACCTCCCAAGTGTCCGCTTCTCACGAGTCTAGCATGTTCCGCCGTTCCGGGTAAACCGGCAAAACGGCGCCTATCGTCCCCGCAGCGCCCCCGCCGCGCCGCGGAGGGCGGCCGCGGCGAGCCGGCCGCGTCCGGCCGCGAGAAGCCCCGCGACGAGCAGGAGAAACGCAGCCCCGTGGATCGGCGCGACGAGGAGCCGCCACGCCCGCCCGCGGAAGCGCCGGTGGAGCCGCGCCGTCGATCGGAGCCGGTGCTCGAGCTTGAAGGGAGTCATCCCGCCCCCGCTGCTCGAGGAGACCTTGTGCAGGACGCGCGCGTCCGGCGCGTACGCGCAGGAGAAACCGGCTTGCCGCGCGCGGAGACAGAAATCGACGTCCTCGCAGTAGATCGTGTAGGAGGGGTCGAGAAGACCGATCCGCTCGAAGACCTCCCGCCTGACGAGCATCGCGCAGCCGCTCACCCACCCCGTCTCGCGGGGCGCCCCCCCCGCATCGTCGGGGCGCCTGATCTCCTCGTGCCGGGGCGTCCAGAGCAGGGGCGTGAAGCCGCCCCCGCCGTACCACACGCGGCCGGGATCGTCGTGGTAGAGGATCTTCGGCCCGGCGATCCCCGCCCCGGGAACGTTCTCGAGGGCGTCGAGGAGTTCGGCGGCGAAACCGGGATCCACCTCGGTGTCGTTGTTGAGGAGGAGGATGTACCGCGCGCCCTCGTCGAGGACGCGCCTCACGCCGACGTTGTTCCCCTCGGCGAAGAGGAGGTTGCGGTCGTTGCGGACGAGCGCGACCTCGGGAAATCGCTCGGCGACGATCCGGTCGGACCCGTCGCCGCTGTCGTTGTCCACCACGGTGACCCGCATCGCCGGACGCTCGACGCGCCTCAACGACTCGAGGCAGGGCCCGATGACGGCCGCCCCGTTCCAGTTGAGCACGACGCAGTCGATCGAGGCCGCCGTCACCCGTCCCCCTCCCCCGTGCCGACCGACGCGAGACGCTCGATCGCCGCCGCCATCGCCCGCCACGAGAAGCGCTCCTTTTCCCGGGCGAAATGCCCGCGCATCCGCTCGCCCCATCCCCCGCGGAAAAAGGTCTCCACCGCCCCCGCGATTGCCGCCGGATCGCCCGGATCGACGACGAAACCCGTCTTCCCCTCGGCGACCACCTCGGGAAGCCCGCCCACGCGGGTGACGACGACGGGGCGCTCGAAGGCGAGCGAGATCTGCGCGATACCGCTCTGCGTGGCCGAGACGTACGGCAGCACCACGAGATCGGCCGCCGTGAAGAAATCGGCGACCTCCTCGTTCTGGACGTACCGGTCGACGAAACGCACGACCCCCTCGAGTTCGCGGTCGGCGACGATCTGCCGGTAGGGCGCGGGGTCCTCGTAGAACTCGCCGACGACGAGGAGCCGGGCGCCGGTGGACGCGCGGATCGCCGGCATCGCCTCGAGGAGGTATTTGAGCCCCTTGTAGGGGCGGACGTACCCGAAGAAGAGGAGGAGCGGGCCGTCCGCGGCCTCCTCGATCGCCGCGCGCGCATCCTGGCGGCTCCTTGCCCCGCCGACGAAGAAATCGTAGATCGGGTGCGGGCGGACCTCGATTGGCGCTCCCGGCCGGATCCGTTCGAGATTCCGTCGATCCTCCTCCGACTGGACGACGAATGCGTGCGCGAAGGAGAAGGCGAGACGCGAGAGAAGGCGGTCGACCACCGACCGCTCGTGCGGCACGACGTTGTGGCAGACGAAGATCACCTTGCCGCGGCGCGCAATGCGGAGGATCGCGCCGATCTTGCCCAGCGCGGGCGCGAAGCAGGGATGCCACCACTGCACGATCGTCGCGTCGGGACGCCAGTTCGCGATCCGCCAGCCGGCCCGGATCCACGTGAGGGGATTGATCGAGTCGATCAGCCGCTCCGACGGGAAGCGCAGCGCGCTGTCAGTCTCGTCGAGCTGCGTCCTGCCGGGGAAGAAGAGTTCGGGATAGAGGCGCCGGTAGTTGACGAGGAGCACGTCGTGGCCGCGGGCGAGCTCGCCGGCGAGACAGGTGTTGTAGTGCGAGATCCCGCCCCGGTAGGGATAGGCGGGCCCCACGAGGCAGAACCGCGCGCGCCGGCCGTTGTCGTCCGTATCAGTCATCGACCTCGTACTCGCGGATCGCGAAGGTCTTCTCCGCCCGCCAGGTGAAGAGCTCGGCGAGAAGCCCGAAGGAGGCGATCTGGACGGCGATGACGATCATCACGAGTCCGCCGACCATCAGGGGCCGCACGCGCAGTCCCCTCCCCGCCAGCCAGACGGCGAAGAAGTACAGGGTGACGAGCCCTCCGGCCGCGAAGAAGACCGCGGCGACCCGCCCGAAGAAGTGCAGCGGCGAGGAGGAGCGCCGCGTGATGAACCAGACGGTCATCATGTCGAAGATCCCGTTCAGGAAGCGGCTCGCGCCGTACTTGCTCCTGCCGAAGCGGCGGGCCGAGTGGCTGACCGGCTTCTCGGTCACCCGGAAGCCCTCCCAGCCGGCGAGCACGGGGATGAAGCGGTGCAGGTCGCCGTAGACGCGGACCCGCTTGACGACCTCCCCGCGGTAGGCCTTCAGCCCGCAGTTGAAATCGTGGAGCTTGATGCCGCTCACCAGGGAAACCATCGTGTTCCAGACCCGGGAGGGCAGCGTCTTCGAGATCGGATCCTTGCGGTTTTCCTTCCAGCCCGACACGAGATCCCAGCCGTCGTCGAGCATGGCGACGAGGCCGGGGATCTCGTCGGGATCGTCCTGCAGGTCGGCGTCGATCGTGACGACGACGTCTCCGCGGGCGGCCTTGAATCCCTCCGCGAGCGCCGCCGATTTGCCGTAGTTCCTGCCGAAGGAGACGATCTTGACGCGGCGGTCCTTCGCGCGCAGCATCCGGAGGATGTCGAGCGAGCGGTCGGTCGAGCCGTCGTCGATGAAGAGCATCTCGTGCCCGGCCGCCGCCGACTCGAGCATCGCGGTGAGTTTCCGGTAGAGCTCCTCGAGGCTCTCCTCCTCGTTCAGGAGGGGAATCACCATCGACACGAAATGGGTCCGGTCCGCGATCATGCCTCGCTCCCTTCCTCACGCCCGCCGCGACGCTTTTCGTACCAGGCGGTCTCCCTGGCCAGCCCCGCCTCGAAACCGACCCGCGGACTGAATCCCAGCTCGACCCGCGCCAGCGAGGTGTCGGCCCACGTGTCGATGACGTCCCCCTTCGCGCGGTCGAGGAAGCGGATGTCCAAAGCGGTGCCGGTCAGCGACGCGATACGGTCGAGGACGTCGAGGATCGAGACGCGGCTGCCGCCGCCGATGTTGAAGATCCGCTCCGCCCCGCCGTAGCCGGCGGCGAGGAGATTCGCCTCGACCGCGTCGTCGACGTAGGTGAAATCGCGCGTCTGCCTGCCGTCGCCGTAGACCTCGATGGGCCGCCCGTCGAGGGCGGCGGTGATGAAGGTGCTGAAGGCCATGTCGGGGCGCTGCCGCGGTCCGTAGACGGTGAAATAGCGGAGCGCCGCGTAGGAGAGCCCGAAATTGGCCCGGTAGAGCTCGCAGAGATGCTCGCCGGCGAGCTTCGTCGCCCCGTAGGGGGAGACGGGGCGCAACCGGTGTCCCTCGCGCATCGGCAGCTCGGTCGTCTCGCCGTAGACCGAGCTCGAACTCGAGAAGACGAGCCGCGCGGGGCGCGTCCTGAGCGCCTCGAGCAGGCGCTGCGTCGCGCGGATGTTCGCGTCGACGTAGAGGTGGAACTCCCGTCCCCAGCTCCGGCGGACGCCCGCCTGTGCGGCGAGATGGAAGACGACGTCGGCGCCGTCGAGGAGCCGGTCGAGATCGCAGTCGTTCAGATCCGCCTCGACGAGCGTGAAACCCCGGGCGCGGCGGGCGGTCTCGATCTGCAGCCGTTTGCGGGCGGGACTGTAGTAGTCGGTGAAGGAGTCGATCCCCCGGACAGTCCATCCCTCGGAGAGCAGGCGCTCGCTGAGATGGGAGCCGATGAATCCCGCGGCGCCCGTGACCACCGCTGTCCGGCTCACTGGGTCCCCCCGTCGATCGAATCGGCGGCGCGCCCGAACCCGTACTCCTGTTCGAGGACGCGGTCGATGTCCCGGTAGAGATCGGCGAACTGCTTGTCGGCCGGGTGCGACTCGACCCAGCGCTTCACCACGTCGACGGCGATGTCGCGCTGTCCGAGCATCGCGGCGAGACGGAAGCCGTACTCGAAGAGCGTGCGCTCGTTCGGCACGGCCTTCGTTCCCTCGAGGAGCACGGCGAGGGCCCTCGGCATGTCTCCCGTCCGCTCGTAGACCGAGGAGAGCATCAGCCAGTGCTTTCCGACGCCCGGTTTCTCCCGGACGAGCTTCTCGTAATGGGCGAGGGCCTCCTCGTTGCGGCCGGCGTTCATCAGGTAGAGCCCGAGATACTGCTCGGAGAACTCGAATCCCGGGGAGAACTCCAGGGAGAGCTCCGTCCAGCGGACCGCTTCCTCGTAGTTCCCGTCGAGATAGTTGCCCTGCCCGAGCTGGAAGGCCGCGACGGCGAAGTTGATGAACATCCCCCTCGTGTCGGCGTCCTTGTACATCGAATCGTCTGCCTTCATCTCCCCGTCGAGAACGCCGCGGAACGAGTAGATGTCCCGGAAATTCCGGGCCATGAGGAAATAGTTGTTGTTGAATTCCTTCTTGTAGGGCACGAGCCGTCGCACCATCCCCTGCATCTCGAGGTAGTCGGCGTAGGGCTTCCAGACCTCCTGCGGGACGGTGACGGCGAAATAGACCGGCTGCTTCCAGTTGTTCTCCTGGATGATGTGCTGCACGGCGAGGTCTCGCTTCCAGGCCACGCCCCCCGAGCGGAGCGCGATCGGACGGAGCCGCTCGATCTCGGGGTCGGAGAGGGATATGGGCACCTTCGGATACTCGTCGCGGAGCTGCTCTATGTACCAGTTGGTGTTGAGCAGGCTGAGGTTCGCCACGCGGACGTCCTCGCGGAATTTCTCGACCGTCTGGATGTACCAGAGGGGGAAGGTGTCGTTGTCGCCGTTCGTGAAGATGATCGCGTCGGGCTCGAGCGCGGCGAGCATGTTGTAGGCGTAGTCGCGCGCGATGTAGTTGTCCGAGCGGTCGTGCTCGTGCCACTGGGCGTGCGCCGGGAGCATCGAGAAGACGAGCAGCACGGCGCCGAGCGGCACGACCGACCGGAACGCGTCGCGCGCCGCCTCGCGCGCCTGCGAACGCAGGAGCATCAGGAACGAGCCCGTCCCGATGCCGATGAACATCGTGAAGAAGTAGAAGCCCCCGCCGTAGAAATAGTCGCGCTCGCGGACCTCGTGGTCCGAGAAGTTCAGGAAGAGGATCAGACCGAGCGAGTTGAGGAGCAGCGAGGAGAAGATGACGATCCAGCTCTTCTTCTCGCGCCGGAACCCCTCCCAGACCCCGTAGAGACCGAGGAAGGTGGGGATCATGACGGCGGCCATGGCGAGGTTGAAGGGGCCGATGAAGAGATCGTTGAACATGCGGAACTGCTGCTTGTAGTACCCCCAGAAATGCCCCAGCTGGAAGAAAAGCGACGCCTTCCTGTTGAGAATGTTCATCGGCGGGTACTGCTCCCGCCGGAGGTGGGCGTACAGGGCGCGCCACGTCTCGGGATCGACCTCGTCGATCGCCGGGTTGAGCCCGGAGCGGATGTAGAGGAAAAGGTGCACCGAGATCCCGAGGGCGAAGAGGAGCGAGGCCCAGAGGGCGAAGCGTCCGCCGCGCATCACGCTCCACACGACGAGGACGGCGAAGATCACCAGCCCGATGACGGTCAGGTTGCTCTGCTTGTGCATCGTCATGTCGGCGACGACGACGGCCATCCCGAAGGTGAAGACGAGCAGCTCGAAGTTCGAAAAGGTCTTCTCCCGGACGGCGAGAAGGGCGAGGAAGACGCCGCCGTAGACGAGGATCGTCCCGAGGTGGAACCCGATCCCCATCGAGAGGAGATAGACGATGAGAAGAACGAGGTTGCGCGCGTGCGAGGCCCCCTGGCGGTTCAGTCGCTCGACGGTCCGGGCGGCCTCCTGCTCCCCCTTCTCCTCGACGAGGGCGCGCCGCCGCTCCTCGTCGACGGCCCCGGAGGGATTGGCCAGCCACCGGAGGGCGAGCAGCGTGCAGAGCCCCATGACGAAGGCGGAGAGGGAATAGACCTCCGCCTCGGTCGAGTCCCGCCAGTAGGTGTCGCTGAAGGCGAGGTAGAACGCGCCGACCGCCGGCGCGGCGAGATGGATGAACCGGGTGAGTTTGTCGACCGGGCGGCCGAACATGAAACGCAGGGCGGACGCCGATATCAGGTAGGTGAGCAACACGCCGAGGGCGCCGAAGACGACCGAGAGGAAATTCACCCGCTCCGCGACCGACATGCCGATCGGCAGCATCGAGAAGACACGTCCGACGAGGACGTAGAGGGGCGTGCCGGGGGAATGGGGGATGCCGAGGATGTAGGAGGTCGCGATGAACTCCCCCGAGTCCCAGAAGGAGGTCGTCGGCGGCATCGTCGCCACGTAGGCGAGGAGGCTGGCGAAGAACACGGCCGCGGCGAGCAGCCGACGCAGGGTCCTGTCAGACATCGATTTCCACCTCTGTCGGTTGCAATGGATACGCCGCCGCGCCGCACGGCGGTTCCGCGGCGGCCGACGACCGTCTCGACATGTCTTTAACCCGAGAAAACTACTATGATTCCGGGAAAATGAAAAGGCGTTTTTCGCCGGTCACCGTCGGCCCAATTGGCGGGCGAGGAAGAAGAGCCCGCCGAGGAGCGAGACGGCCACCTGCACGACGTAGGTGATGAACTCCATGAGAAAGGCCTGGCTGCCGGCGATCCCGAGTCCGGCGAAGAGGACGACCCCCGTGCCCTCGCGGACGCCGAGGCCGTTGAGGGAGATCGGGAGCGTCATGACGAGGCCGAGCAGCGGCACGATCACGTAGAAGCCGAGGAGGGTCTCCGCCCCCGCCGTCACCCCGAGGGCGCGGCCGACGAGGACGTGCGTGGCCACCCGCAGCGCCTGCACCGTCATGGCGAGGAGCATCGCCCTGATCATCAGCGACCGCATCGCCCGGAAACCGCCGAGATGGCCGACGACCGAGTCGATCCGCTCGCCGATCCCCCTGAAGCGGATTTGCCCGAGCAGCCGGCGGACGCCCCCCGAGAGCCGCCTGTTCGCCGCGAGGAGCGCGACGGGCAGGATGCAGCCGGCGAAGACGAGCATGTAGACCGGAAGGTTGTCGATGACGCCGAGCGGCAGGAGGGCCGTCGAGGCGGCCAGGGCGAGCAGGCAGAGCGCGGTGATCCCCGCGACGCGGTCGAGGAGCGTGACGGCGAAGACGCGGTGCGGGTCGTTGCCGTCGTGGACGACGTCGAAGATCTTCACCGCGTCCCCGCCGACGTTCGCCGGCAGGAAATTGTTGAAGAAGAGGCCGACGAAATAGAGTTGGAAGGCGCGCCGGAAGGAGAGCGGCACTCCGCCGCCGTCGAGGAGCATCCGCCACTGCAGGGCGCCGAGCAGCGAGCTCAGGAAAAAGACGGCCGACGCGGCGACGAGGTACGGCCCGTCAATCCGACCGAGCGAGGACGCGATCGTCCGGGGCGAGATCCTGGCCACGAGAAAGGCGATGAGCCCCGCGCTCACGGCGATCTTCAGCGCCCGCAGGAGGCGGGAACGGGCAATCGGACTCACCGGGCCTCCTTTCCCCCGCCGGCGACCCGCCGGAACAGCGCCTCCGATTCGAGTGCGCAGCGCTCCCAGGTGAGCTCCTTCACGCGGGCGAGCGCCGCCGCGCTCATCCGCCGCCAGAGCGGGTCGTTCTCGATGAGTTCGAGCGCCTTTTCCGCGAAGGCCGTCTCGTCGCCGTAGGGGACGAGGAACCCCGTCTCGCCGTCGATCACCGAATCGCGGAGCCCCGGCCGGTCGCTGGCGACGACGGGCAGACCGCAGGCATTCGCCTCGACGACGGTCAGTCCCCACCCCTCCTTCGGGCTCGGGTTGAAGAGGAGGTGCGACCGGTTCAGCAGCCTGACCAGTTCCTCGTGCTCCATGAAGCCGCGGAACTCGACGCCGTCCCCGAGACCGAGACTCGCCGCCTCCTTCTCGAGGGCCGGCCGCCAGGGGCCGTCGCCGACGATGACGAGCCGGGCGTCCGGTCGCGAGCAACGGACGATTTTGGTCGCCCGGAGGGCCACCTCGACGCTCTTGTACCGGCGGAGCCGGCCGAGATGGACGATCGTCGGGCGGTCGTGGCGCTCGATGTCCAGGTGCCGCCACGTGTCGTGGTCGAGCCCGCAGAGGATGACGTCGATCCGGTCCGCGGGAACGCCGCGGGCGACGAGATCGTCCCGCGTGCTCGGGGAGATCACCATGAACCGGCTCGCGCGGTAGACGCGGGGGATGAACTTCTCCAGGAAGAGCACGTAGAGGCCGATCGGGACGCCGGCCTCCCGGAAGACCGTCGTGCCGAAGAGGTGGGGGATCGTGGCGACGACGGGCGTTTTCGTGAAGAGGGGCATGAAGAAGGGCAGCTTGTTGATGTCCTCGACGACGACGTCGTATTCGTTGTGGCGCATGTGCCGCCGCGCGAAGACGGGCAGAACGAGGTTGGCGTCGTACCAGTGTCCCCGCCGGAGGACGCGGACGCCGTCGATGCTCGCTTCCGCCTCGCATCCGGGCCATGCGGCGGCGATCAGCGTGGCCTCGTGCCCGCCATGCACGAGGCGCGAGAGGATCTCGTGCAGATGCAGCTCGGCGCCCCCCGCCTCGGGGTTGCGTATGTCCCTCCAGTTGATCGCGAGGATCCTCATCCCTGCGTCCCTTTCTCCGGCTTGCGGGCGATCGTGCCGATGACCACCGCCGTGTCCATACCCCACCGGGAGCGCAGGATCGCGTCCCGTACGGGGCGGAACACGCGGCGGAGCGAGGTGAAGACGGCCGGGTACATCGGCAGTCGGAGGCCGATCGGCAGCAGCGCGCGGCGGAGCATCCTGAACCAGATCGGCGGATTGAGCCACTCGCCGTAGCTCGAGACGATCTCGAAGCCCCGGTCCCGGAGCAGCCGCTCCAGCTCCCTCCTGGAGAACTCCGTCTCCCAGCCGGCGAACCACCGGTTCGCCGCGATCATCGCGTGCTTCACGAGGGTGTAGTAGTGCCATCGCTGCGGGACGTCCACGAGGAGCAGCCCGCCGGGCCGCAGCACGCGCAGGTTCTCGGCGAGGAGCGGACCGGGATCGCGGAAATGCTCGAGGAGCCCCTGGTGGAAGACCAGGTCGAAGACCCCGTCGGGGAAGGGCAGCGCGAGGGCGTCCCCGCCGCAGAGCAGGACCCGGTCCCCCGCCTCGAGCTGGGAGGCGACCATGCCGAGACTCGGCATGCTGTAGTCGAGCGAGACGACCGTCGCGCCGCCCCGCGCCATGAGGACGCCGTCGCGGCCCGTGCCGGCGCCGACCTCGAGTATCCGCCGCCCCGCGAAGCGGCAGGCGCCCGCGAGATGCCGCGAGACCCGCTGCTCGTTGTCGTAGATCTCCTCGACCCGCCCGGCGCCGATCCAGAAATCGTCCCAGTGCCGTTTCTCGCTTCTGCGTGTCGTCGTCACGTTCCTCTCCTACTTCCCCTCGCGCAGCCGCTCGGCGTAGAAGGCGGGGATGGGGGTTCCGCGGAAATCGCCGATCGCGGCGTCGATATCGTAGGGGATTCGGCTGAGGGTGATCGAGGCCGCCTCCGTGTCGTAGACGAGGCAGGCGGCGCGCGGGTCGCCGTCCCGCGGCTGCCCGACGCTGCCCGGGTTGACGACGTATCGGTCCCGGTCGTCGACGGGGATCTGGACGTCGGCGGGAAACTCCACCTCGCCGCCGTCGAAGGTCGCCAGCATGGGCAGATGCGTGTGCCCGGTGAAGCAGACGTGGAAATCGAGCGCGTGGAAGATCTCCATCGCGCCGACCGCGGAGAAGACGTAGGTCCACCGCTCCGGCTCCACGGGCGAGGCGTGGGCGGCGATGATCCCCTCCTCGTTCCACTGCATCGTGAAGCGCTCCCGCAGGATCGCGCGCTCACGTTCGCCGATCTCCCGGGACGACCAGCCGAGCGCCTCGAGGGCCCGCGGGTTCATGTCCTCCCTCGCCCGCGCGTCGAGGAGGGCGGCATCGTGGTTGCCGAGAAGCAGGTGCGCGCGGGGAAGCCCGGCGATCCGCTGGAGGCAGCCCGCCGGGTGGGGGCCGTAACCCACGCAGTCGCCGAGGAAGAGGAAGTCGCAGGGCTGTTCCTCGCGGTAGCGGGCGAGGACGGCGTCGAGGGCGCGCACGTTGCCGTGGACGTCGGAGCAGACGAAGAGCTTCACGCCCCGCGCACCTCCCGGGCGAGCCGGTCGAGGATCCCGTTGACGAACCGCCCGGCGTCGTTCGAGGAGTATCGGTGGGCGATCTCGATCGCCTCGTTGATGATGACGTTGGTCGGCGTCTCCGGACAGTAGAGGAGCTCGGCGAGCGCGATCCTGAGTATCGTGAGGTCGACGACGGACACCCGGTCGAACCGCCAGTTCTCGAGACGCTCCTCGATCATCCGGTCGAGCTCCCCGCAGTGCGAGGCGACCTCGGTGGCGAGCCTGCGCGCGTATTCGACCGCCTCGTCGGAGGACTTCCGGCGCACCACCGTCTCGGCGAGCGCCTCCTCCCAGCCCTGCCCCGAGATGCGCTCGGTGTAGAGGGCCTGCAGGGCCATCTCCCGTGCCTTTCGTCGTTTCATCCGGCCCCGCCCGTCAGTTCCCGTCGATCTCGCGCCAGAGACTCGCCATCTCCAGCGCCGAGAGCGCCGCCTGCCAGCCCTTGTTGCCCGCCTTGCTCCCCGCCCGCTCGAGGGCCTGGTCGAGGGTGTCGGCGGTGATGATGCCGAAGGCCACCGGCTTGCCCGACTCCCGTCCGACCGCGGCGACGTCCCTGACCGCCTGGTTGGCGAGGACGTCGAAGTGCATCGTGTCGCCCCGGATCAACGCGCCGACGCAGACGACGGCGTCGACGTCGGTCTCCGCCGCCTTTCGCGCCGCCTGCGGGATCTCGAAGGAACCCGGCACGCGGTAGACGGTGACGTCCTCCTCGGAGACGCCGTGCCGCGTGAGGCAGTCGACGACCCCCTCGAGCAGGCGCCCCGTGACCAGCTCGTTGAAACGGCCGACAACGACCGCGAACCTGAGACCCGTGCCGATCAGCGTGCCGGCTTTCTCACGAACCATCGTGCTCTCCTTTTTCGATGACGACCCGGTCGGGTCCGTCGGCCTCGTCGCCCAGTGTCGTGAAAAGATGCCCCAGCTTGTCCCGTTTTGTCGAGAGATACTTGATGTTCCGCTTGTTCGGCGCCACCTGGATCGGCACCCGCTCGACGATCTCGAGCCCGTAGGCCCTGAGCCCGACGACCTTCCGGGGATTGTTGGTGAGAAGGCGGATCTTGTGCAGCCCGAGGTCGGCGAGGATCTGCGCCCCGGTGCCGTAGTCGCGGAGGTCGGCGGGGAAGCCGAGCTCCTCGTTCGCCTCGACGGTGTCCCTGCCCTCGTCCTGGAGCGCGTAGGCACGCACCTTGTTGACGAGCCCGATCCCGCGTCCCTCCTGCTGGATGTAGAGGAGGACGCCGTCGCCCTCGGCGGCGATCATCCGCATCGCCGCGGCGAGCTGCTCGCCGCAGTCGCAGCGCAGCGAGCCGAAGACGTCCCCCGTCAGGCACTGCGAGTGGACGCGCACGAGCGCGGAGACGTGCACGGCCGGCTCCCCCATGACCAGGGCGACGCTCTCCGAGCCGTCGAGCAGGCCCTCGTAGGCGATCAGCCGGAACTCCCCGTACCGCGTGGGCAGGGTCGTCTCGGCACGCCGGCGCACGAGCTTCTCGCGGCGCCTGCGGTAGCGGATCAGATCGAAGACGGTGATGATCTTCAGATCGTGCTCGCGGGCGAGTTCGAGGAGCTCCGGCGTCCGCGCCATCGATCCGTCCGCGCTCATCACCTCGCAGAGCACGCCGGCGGGCTGGAGACCGGCGAGCCGGGCGAGATCGACGGCCGCCTCGGTGTGGCCCGCGCGGCGGAGCACCCCGCCCCGCGCGGCGCGCAGCGGGAAGATGTGCCCGGGCCGGGCGAGGTCCCCGGGGGTCGTCTCCGGGTCGACGAGGGCGCGGATCGTCACGGCGCGGTCGTGCGCGCTGATCCCCGTCGTCGTCCCGCGCGCGGCGTCGACCGAGACGGTGAACGCGGTCCCCAGCTTGGCCGTGTTCTCCTGCACCATCATCCCGAGCCGCAGATCGTCGAGGCGCTCCCCGAGCAGGGCCACGCAGACGAGTCCGCGCGCGTTCGTGGCGAGGAAGTTCACCGCTTCCGGCGTGATCTTCTCCGCCGCCATGATGATGTCCCCCTCGTTCTCCCGATCCTCGTCGTCGACGACGACGACCATGCGGCCGTCGCGGAAGTCATCGATCGCATCCTCGATCCTGCTGAAGTCGCTCACGTTGCACTCACCTCTCGTCCCCGGCCGGCGCGAACCGGCCGTCACCCGCGGTCCCCGAGGAACCGTTCCACGTATTTCGCCACGATATCGACCTCTATGTTGACCCTGCGCCCCGCGTCGAGGGCGTGCAGGTTCGTCGAATCCCACGTGTGCGGGATGATGAAGACGTCGAAACGCCCCCCCCGCGGATCCGGCCCGACGGTCAAACTCACCCCGTTTACCGCCACCGAGCCCTTCGCGACGATGTACCGGAAGAGGCCGTCGTCGACGCGGATCCGGATCGAGCGCGGATCGCGCGCGATTTGCTCGACCGTCCCGGTGCCGTCGACGTGCCCGTTCACGATGTGTCCGCCCAAGCGGTCGCCGACGCGGAGCGCCCGCTCGATGTTCACGAGCAGGCCGGGGCGGAGCGATCCGAGATTCGTCGCGCGGAGCGTCTCGGCGAGCACGTCGCACGAGAAGAGCCCCCCGCGCGGCTCGACCGCCGTGCCGCAGACGCCGTTCACCGCGATGCTTTCCCCCGCTGCGATGTTATCGAGGGACGTGCGGACCGTCAGCCGCGCGCCCTTCCCGCGGCGCAGCATCGAGACGACGGTGCCGGTCGTCTCAACGAGTCCCGTGAACACGTTCGTCCTCCGTCGTTACGCGGTCCAGGTAGCCGCGGACCGCCGCGCGGTCGTAGACCGCCATCAGGTCGTCCCCGATCCGCTCGACGGCGGTCGGGAGCAGTTCGTTTCCCTCGAGCCACCCGGGGCGTTCCCCGCAAAAGAGGGGCGCCCCCTCGGCCCCGCCGAATACGGGCGCGTAGAAGAGGGCGAGCCGGTCGAAGAGCCCGTCGGCGATGATCGATCCGGCCACCTCGCTCCCCCCCTCGACGAGGACCGAGACGATGCCGCGCGCGGTCACGTCCCCGCGCCACGCGGCGAGATCGATCCGCCCGCCGAGCCCGGGCAGCGGCGCGATCTCCGCCCCCGCCGCCTCGAGCGCCCGCCGGCGGATCGGATCGGCGTCCTCGAGACAGTAGACGATCGTTTGTTCTCCCGCGGCGAGCCAGCGGTGGCCGGGAGGAAAGGACAGCGTCGAGTCGAATACCATGCGGACGGGCGGCGGCGGCGTTTCCGGCGCGAACCGGCGGTCGAGAAGCGGATCGTCCGCGCGGATCGTGCCGATCCCGACGGCGATCGCCTCGGCCCACGCGCGGAGACGATGGACGCGGCGGCGCGCGTCGTCGCCGGTCAGCCGGGTCCGGCCCTCCGCCGTCAGCCTGCCGTCGAGGGTCGCGGCGAGCTTGAGGAGCACGAAGGCGCGCCCGGCGATCTTGCGGTGCACGTAGGGAAGGTTCAGCTCGAGCGCCTCGCGCGCCATCACGCCAACGCACACCTCGATTCCCGCCGCCCGGAGGATCGACGCGCCGCCGCCGCACACGCGGTCGTCGGGATCAAAGATCGAGAAGACGACGCGGCGCACCCCCGCATCGAGGATCGCCGACGTGCAGGGGGGCGTCCTGCCGTGGTGGCAGCAGGGCTCGAGATTGAGGTACATCTCGGCGCCCCGCGCCTTCTCGCCCGCCTCCCCGAGCGCGACCCGCTCGGCGTGCGGCCGACCGGCGGCCTCGTGATGACCCTCGCCGACGATCTCGCCGTCCCGGACGACCACGGCGCCCACGAGGGGGTTCGGAAAGGCCCGTCCCGCTGCGCGGGCGGCGAGCTCGAGGGCCCGCTGCATATGATGGCTGTCGCGGTCCACGGATACTCCCGGCGGAGCCCGGTCCTCCGCCGTGACGTGCGGGGCGGTTGCGGGAAAACGGACAGGGGCGGGCGGCGCCCGCGGGGGGCGTGCTCGTCGCGACCTTCTCCCATCCAGACTGTGACTGTCGGGCCCGGAATTCCACCGGATCGGTGAGCCCCGGAGGGGCTCATTCGCGGCCTGTGACCGCCGGTCGGGATTTTCACCCTGCCCCGAAGGTTTCGCGGCGCGCGCCGGGGAGACCGGCGCGCGTATTCCTATGGTAATAGAGGGATCGCGCGGTGTCAAGGCGCGAGTGCGTTCAGGCGCGCCGGAGGATCCCACTGCGGAAAAAGCGCGGCCGCCGGCGTCATTCCTCGAGGAGGGAATCGACGAACCGGGCGGCGTCGAAAGGCTCGATGTCGTCCAGGCCCTCGCCCACGCCGACCCAGAGGACCGGGACGCCGAGCGAGCGCTGGATCGGGACGATGACGCCCCCCTTGGCGGTGGAATCGAGCTTCGTGAGAACGAGCCCGGTGACGGGAAGGATTCCGGTGAAGACCTCGGCCTGCCGGACGCTGTTCTGCCCGGCGTTCGCGTCGAGAACGAGCCAGGCCTCGACGGCGGCCCCCTCGATGCGCGTCTCGACGACGCGAACGATCTTGGAGAGCTCCTCCATGAGGTTCGTCTTCGTGTGGAGACGGCCGGCGGTGTCGACGAGAACGATGTCGATCCCACGCGCCGCCGCCGACTGGACGGCGTCGAAGGCGACCGCCGCGGGGTCCGCTCCCATCGTCTGCCTGACGACCGAAACGTCCGCCCGCTCCCCCCAGAGCTCGAGCTGCTCGATGGCGGCCGCGCGGAAGGTGTCGCAGGCGGCGAGCAGGACGCTCTCGCCCTCGCGCCTGAACCGGCGGGCGATCTTGCCGATCGTCGAGGTCTTGCCGACGCCGTTGACGCCGACGACGACGATCACGCGCGGGCGGCCGGCGGCGACCGGCGGCGAGGGCACCTCGCCCATGACCGACCGGATCTCGTCGGCGACGATTTGCAGGTGGTCGCCGTTTCCGGATCCGATCCGCTCCCGGAGGCGTTCGACGATCCGCTCGACCGTCTCCACGCCGAGATCGGCGCCGTAGAGGAGCGCCTCGACCTCCTCGACCGTCTCCTCGTCGAGGCTGCCCGAGGCGAGCGCCCGCCGCAGGGGGCGGAACAAACGCTCCCTCGTCTTGCGGAGTCCCCTGAAGAAGGTTTTCATCGCGGAATCGTCCTACTGCCTGGAGACGGCCGCTCCGGCGAGGACGCCGGCCGACGCCGGCCGCTTCTTCTCCATGACGTCCTCGACGTCGGTGAGGTCGACCGAGACGACGCTCGAGACCCCCCGTTCCTGCATCGTGACGCCGTAGAGGCGGTCGGCCGCTTCCATCGTGCGCTTGTTGTGGGTGATGATGATGAACTGCGTGTCCTCGGAGAACTTCTTGAGCATCCGCACGAAGCGCTGGATGTTCGCGTCGTCGAGAGGCGCGTCGACCTCGTCGAAGATGCAGAAGGGGCTCGGCTTGGCCTTGTAGAGCGCGAAGAGGAGCGCCATGGCGGTCAGCGCCCGCTCGCCGCCGGAGAGGAGCGAGATGTCCTGGAAGCGCTTTCCCTTGGGCCGAGCGACGATCTTGACGTCCGCCTCGAGCGGGTCGGTGCCCTCCTCGAGCGAGAGGGCCGCGTCGCCCCCCTCGAAGAGGACGCGGAAGGTCTCGCCGAAGAAGCCGCGGACCTTCTCGAAGGTCTCGACGAAGATCTTGCGGGCCTGGCGGTTGATCCTGGAGATCGCCTCGAGGAGCTCCTCGCGGGCCTTGACGAGATCGTCACGCTGCGCCGTGAGGAACTCGAGCCGCCGGTTCTTCTCCTCGTATTCCTCGACCGCGGCGAGATTCACCGGACCGATCCGCTCGAGCTTCTCCTTCTCCTTCTCCAGCATCTCGTCGGTCACCGCCCGCTCCTCGTCGGTGAGGGGAAGCTCGGTTCCCTCGAGATAGCAGGAGAGGTCCGTCTCGTGCATCTCCTTCCCGCGATCGATCAGCTCCCGCATCCGGGCCTCGATCGTGGAGAGCTTCACGCGGAATTCGTTCTCGCGGGCGATCACGCCGTCGCGCTCGCTTTTCAGTTCCTTGAGCTCCTTCTCGATCGCCGCGACCGCCTCGCGCCGCTTCTCGAGCGAGCCGCCGAGGGTCTCGAGCTCGGCCTGGCAGGCCCGTTCCTCCTCGAGAAGAGCGCCGACGCCTCCCCGCTCCGCCTCGATGCCTTCGGCGAGCTCCGCCGCCTCCCGCTCGGAGTCGACGATCTCCGTCTCGCGCTGGGCGACGAGCCCCGCGAACTGTTCCCTCATCTCGCCGAGACCGCGCAGTTCCTCGAGCGTGCGGTCGATCGAGCCCTGCAGCGAGGCGAGTTCGACCTTGCGATCGGTCAATTCGGCCTCCTGCCGGCTTCGCTCCTCCTGCAGCCCGGCGAGCCGCGACTCGAGCTCGGGGACCTCGGAGACCTCGCCCTTTTCGCGACTCATCTCGAGGGAAAGCCTCGTCTCCTCGAGACTGGAGAGGATCTCCACGCGCGACCTCTCCGTCTCCTCGAGGCGCTGCATCAGCATCGAGCACTGTTCCTTCACGGTGAGGTGGCCGCGGTCGGCAACCTGCACTTCCGCCGATTTCGACGAGATCGCCGCGCGTATCTCCTCGATCTCCTTCGCGACGCCCTTCCCCCGGCCGTCGAGCTCGGCCGCGTTCCCGCGCTCGCGGACAGAGTCCGCCTCGAGCGCTTCGATCCGTTCCTCGAGCTCCGCGATCGCGCGGCCGGTCCGCTCGATCTCCTCGCCGCGGGCGAGAAGCGAGATCTCCTCTCCCGGCGTCCCGGCGAAGCAGATCCCCTGCAGGCCGATATGGATCCCCGAGAGGGTCACCGCGTCGCCGCCCCCGGCGGCCCAGGCGATCGCCGCGTCGATGTCCTCGAAGAGGACGACGTCCCCCAGAAGCCGCCGGGCGAGCTCTCGTCCGGCCTCGTCGGTCTCGACGACGTCGACGAGGCGGCCGATCGAGTCCGGAGGCGCTTCGAGGTCGGCATCCGGCCGCTTGCCGGCGTCCCCGACGAGCAGCCGGGCCCCCCCGGTCCGCTTCTCGAGAAGCTCGCGCGCGATGTCGGCGGCGCCGGTCATGCCGTCGATCACCACGCCGTCCATCACGCCGCCGAGAACGGCGTCGAGCGCCAGGCGATGCTTCTCGCCAACGCGCATCAGGTCGCCGAGAGGGCCGCGCACCCGCTCGTCGCCCTTGGTGAGAACGTACCGCGCGCCGCCGGGATAGCCCTCGTATTCCTCCTGCATGCGGCAAAGCAGATCGTGCCGCGAGACGAGGCGCGCGGCGTCTGTGCGCGATCCGGCGAGCTCCCGCTCGGTCTCGCCGAGGCGATCGACCGCCTCGCGCTTCGCCTGTTCCATCTCCTCGCGCTCGGCGGCGAGGGCGGCGAGTCGCTCCTCGAGACGCAGGAGCTCGCCGGCGCGCTCGTCGCGGACGGCGGCGCGCCGGATCGTCTCCCCCTCGAGATCGACCACGCGGCCGCGCATCTCCGCGGCCTGCGCGTCGAGATCGGCGAGGAGCTTCTCGTAATGCTCGATCGCCGAACGGGCGCGCGCCTGGTCCTGGAGGAAGTCGAGTTCGGTCTGCTTGAGTTCGATCAGCCGGGACTTGAGGGAATCGATCGACGCCGAGATCCTGGTGAACTCGCCGTTCAGCGCGTTGACCTTCTCGCCGACCTCGCGGATCCGCTCCTCGACCGACGCCTTCGAGGCATCGGCGGAGGCGGATTTCTCGGCGATCTTCTCCAGGCGGATGCGGGCCTCCTCGATCTCGCGCCGGGCCCGTTCGATCCGGCGTTCCGCCTCGCCGCGGCGCTCGGTGAGCTGGATCACCTTCTCCTCGGCCGTCTGGATGTTGCGGCGGATCCCGTAGCGCGCGTTCTGGCGGTCGGTGTGACGGTTCTCGAGCTCGACGATCTCGAACTTCCCCTCCTCGACGCGGCGCTCGAGGTCGCCGAGCGAATCGTCGCCGCGGCAGGAACGGTCGTGCAGTTCGCCGAGGGCCGCCTCGGCCTCGCGCTTCCCGGCGACGAGGGCCGAGAGGTTGCGCCTGAGTTTGATGACGCTCCAGGCGCGGATCCGGTCGACGATCCTCGCGTACCGCTTCGCCTTCCCCACCTGGTACCGGAGGGAACGCACCTGCGCGTCGAGTTCCTCGAGGATGTCCTCCAGGCGGACGAGATCCCCCTCGGTCAGCTTGAGCTTCCGCTTGGCCTCTTCCCGCCGCATCCGGTACTTGACGATGCCGGCGGCCTCCTCGAACATCTGCCGGCGTTCACCGTGGGCGTCGTTGAGGACGTAGTCGACCATCTCCTGCTCGATGACGGCGTATGAGTGGGATCCGGTCCCCGTGTCGGCGAAGAGCTCCTTGATGTCCTTCAGGCGGCAGGGCGCCTTGTTGATGAAATACTCGCTGATCCCGGAGCGATAGACCTTCCGGGTGATCATGATCTCCGAGTAGTCGACGGGAAAGAACCCCTTCTCGTTGCTCAGCGTCATGTTGACCACGGCGTAACCGGTCGGCCGATGTTTCTGCGTGCCGTTGAAGATGACGTTCTCCATCTTGCTGGATCGCAGCTGCCGGGCACTCTGCTCGCCGAGCACCCAGCGGACGGCGTCGACGATGTTCGTCTTGCCGCACCCGTTCGGCCCGAGGATCGCCGTGATCCCCTTCCTGAGATCGATGGTGACCGGCGCCATGAACGACTTGAATCCGACGAGTTCCAGTCTCGACAGGCTCACTGTTGCCCTCTCTTCAGGATCGGAACGTCTCCCCGGTTTACTCGACCGGCCGCCTGATCACCCGCGCATCCGCGACGCGCCTGAGCGACAGCAGTTCGAGCTTCGCTTCATTCGCGTCCTCGACGGTCTCGAAGGATCCCACGAGGACGCGTATCCATCTCTCTCCCCGGATGTCGACCTCGACCGTCGTCGCGTCGAAGCCGTTCGCCTTCAGGTACTCGATCTCGCGCGTGACGCGCGCCGCGTCGCGGAAGGAGGAGACGTGCACGGTATACAGCCCCGCCGCGGCCGGCGCGGCTGCCGGGGGCGTCTCCCGCGCGGCTCCGTCCCCGCCGTTCTCGGCGTCAACGGTCGTCGCCTCCGCCGGCTCCCCGGCCGGCGATCCCGCGTCGCCGGTCGTTCCGGTCTCCTCCGGCGCCTGTTCCTCCGCCGCATCGATCCCGGCCGACGCGTCGTTTAGGGCGAACGGCGGGACGACCGTCTCCCCGGCGGTCGCTTGAACCGGCGGCTCCTCGTCGCGCCGTACCGAACGCTCGATGAAGAACCACCACGCGAGGAATCCGGCGACGATCGCGACGACCGCGATCGTCACGACGCGCGGCAGGTTGACGCCGGTCCGCTCCTCTTCGTCGCCGATCTCCTCCTCGTCATCGAAGAAGGGTTCCCCGTCCAGCCCCGGTTCCTCGTCCCGCGCCGTCTCATCCCCGGGCGCCGTCTCCCCGTGATGCCCCGTCTCCCCGTCCGAAACCTTCGTGAAAACGAGGTCCGGCGCCGCGGGTTCGGCCACCGCCGGGGTCCGTTCCGCGGGCGCCTCGCCGCCGCGCGCGCAGAAACAGACCAGCTCCGCCGGGGGCAGGCCGGCGTCCAGGTCGTCGATCGACCGCCGGAGCTGCCCCTCCTCCATCTCGTCGATGCGGCAGCAGAGGACGAGGCCGTCGACGAGCGAAGCGAGCGGATTGGTCTCGCCCTCCTCGGTGTAGAGGGTCGAGCAGTAGATGACGACGTCGCTCGAACGGGCCAGGTGTCCCCTGACCTTCGCGAACTCCTTGCGGGCGAAGGGAACGGTCCTCGTGACGGGGAAGGATCCCGGCCCGGTGACGCTCACGCCGTCGATCCCCGTCGGCCGCATGACCGTCTTCAGCGAGGAGCCGTAGAGGAGCAGGTCCAGGAAACCGAGGTCCTCGACCTTCTCGACGAACCCGCTCAGCCCGGGCTCCAAAAAATCGCAGTCGACGACGAGCACGCGCTTGCCGCGCTTGGCGAGCACGTGCGCGACGTTGACGACGGTGAAATCCCGCGCGAGCCGGTCCGCGGTGACCGAGAAGGCCATCAGGGAGACGCCCGCCTCCGCGGCCGACCGGCCGTCGACCGCCGCGGCGATCTCCTCGAAGTGACGGAGTTCCCGCGCCGACGAGAAATCCCCCGCCTCCATGAAGGAGGCGATCGTCTCGCCGTCGATGAAGATCGAGTAACCGCCCTCGACGGCGTCGTGCCCCGCCCCGCAGGCGTGCTTCCGTTCGCTGTCCGACATGCCGCTCATCCCTCCTCCGCGGTGCGTCCGATCCCCTCGGCCAGCCGCTGTGCGAGTATCCCGTCCTCGTGCGCGGCGACCGAGCGGAGGTCGACGAGCACGCGTTCGTCCTTGATCCTGCAGACGATCGCGGGATCTTGCCCGCGAAGAAACCGGGACAGCCGCGCGGGCTGCCCGGAGGGTAGAGTAATCTCCACGAGAACCGTCCGCAAGGGATTAATGGGAAAAGACCCGCCGCCGATGGAGGATTCCCCTTCCCTGACCGACACGCCGACGCCGGGAATCGACCGGAGGCGCCCGGCGAGTTCCTCCGCCCGTTCGCCGAGGCGGCCCGGGTCGGCCGTGATCATCCCGATGGCCGGCAGCGCATCCGTCTCGTTCCGCCAGTAATGCAGGAGGACGCGTTCCAGCCCCGCGAGGGTGAGCTTGCCGACGCGCAGCGCGCGGGCCAGGTGGTCGCGGCGCATCCGGTCGACGAGCGGGCCTCGCCCGGCGACGACGCCACCCTGCGGCCCCCCCAGCACCTTGTCGGTGCTGAACGAGACGAGGTCCACGCCGGAAGCGAGGACCTCGGAGAGCGATTCCTCTCCCGCGATCCCCTCGCCGGCCAGGGGATAGAGGATGCCGCTCCCCTGGTCGTACATCGTCGCGACGCCCGCCTCGCGGCCCAGTCCGGCCAGCTCCTGCAGGGAGACCTCGTTCGTGTAGCCGACCACGCGGTAGTTGCTCGTGTGCACCTTGAGAAGGAGTGTGGCGCCCTCCGAGACGGCCGCGCGGTAGTCGCGCAGGAAGGTCCGGTTCGTCGTGCCCACCTCGATCACCCGTCCCGCGGCGGCGGCGAGGATCTCCGGCAGGCGAAAGGAGCCGCCGATCTCGACGAGCTCGCCCCGGGAAACGGCGACCGCGCCCCCGCCGGCGAGGGACCGCACGGCGAGCAGGACGGCGGCGGCGTTGTTGTTGACGACGTGCGCGTCCTCGACATCGAGGATCAGCGAGAAGAGACGGTCGACGCGCCGGCACCGTTCGACCCGCTCCCCCGTCTCGAGGTCGGTCTCGAGATCGACGTACCCCGCGCCGGCCAGATCGATGGCGCGCCGTGTCTCCTCGCCGAGCACCGCCCGTCCCAGATTGGTGTGCAGGATGACGCCCGTGGCGTTGATCACGCGGCGCTGCCGGTTCGATTCGAGGCGTTCGAGGCGCCAAACCACCTCGTCGGCGACGGCGGCGGCGAGGGCGTCGCGATCGACCGCCGCCTCCGTCCCGTCGCGGAGACGCTCCCGCCGGGAAGCGATCGCCTCCCGCACGAGGCGCGTGACGCCGGCGCGCGAAAAGAAGCCGAGGCGTCCGGCGATCCGTTCGTCTTCCAGCACCCGCTCGACGGCGGGCAGGTTCCTGAGCGATCCCATGTTCGACATATCCGTATCCGGGGGTTTCCTCACGTCGTTGATTTCGACGATTTCTACCATATGTAGTGTGTCCGGTCAATAACTTTCACAACATATTGCCCCCCGCCACCTGAAGCCGTTTCGAGGAACCCGCCTGCGAAATCGCTCCTTGCCGGAGCGGCGGCCCGTCTGCTATAGGATGGGGACGGAACCGGGAAAGGAGCGTGCGATGAGACAGGGAAGGCGGCTCGGTACGCTGGCGGTCCTCGCCCTCGCCGCGGTCGTCGGCTGCGGCGGCGGCGACGGCTACGACCGACTCTACGAGCGATTGTCCGAGGAGCCCGCCGCGTTCGATCGCGGCGTTCTCGCCGGCAGGCGGATCGTCGTCGATCCGGGGCACGGCGGCGAGTTCGACGGCGCCCGCGGCGGCGGGGGTCTCGCCGAGGCCGAGGTCAACCTCGGCGTCGCGCTCCACCTCTGGGGCATGCTCGACGACGCGGGAGCCGACGTCCGCCTGACCCGGACCACCGATCGGGATTTCCTTCCGGAAGACGGGACGGAGGTTCGCGACGACCTCGCCGCGCGGATCGAGGAGGCGAACGCCTTCCTCCCCGAGGTCTTCCTCTCCATCCACCACAACGCCTCTTTCGCGCGCGACCGCGGACGGAACGGCATCGAGGTCTACTACCGGGGCGACGACCCCGGAGCCTCGCTCGAGCTGGGACGCGACGTCCTCCTCCACCTCGCCCGGAACCTCGGCATCCCCTCGGGAGAGATCCGGCCGGGCAACTACTTCGTCCTCCGCCGCTCCGTCGCGGGCGCGGCGATCCTCACCGAGGCGAGCTACCTCTCCAATCCCGCCGTCGAGGATCGCCTGCGGCTCGCCGAGAAGCAGCGGCTCGAGGCTGAGGCGCTCTTCCTCGGTCTCGTCGGCTACTTCTCCCGCGGCGTCCCGACGGTCGAACGGCTCCTTCCCGCGACCGACACGCTCTCCGCCCCCGCCGAGGTTTTCTTCCGGGCCGTGCCCGCCGCGGGGATCCCGCTCGATCCGTCGAGCGCCACGGTGCGTGTCGACGATCGCACCGTTCCGGCCGTCTTCGACGGAGGGTCGATCCGCTGGACGATCCCCGCCTCGGCCCCGAACGAACCGATGAGGGTGCAGGGCTCGATCCGCAGCGCCCGCGGCGCGACGGTGGCGAGCGCGCCCGCCACCCTCCTCCTCGCGCGCCCGGCCGTCCACCTGCTCCCCCTTCCCGCGGAGCGGGAACGAAACGGCCGCTGGCGGATCGGCGTCGCCGTCCTCGACGCCGAGGGCCGGGCGGTTGCCGACGGGACGCTTGTCACGACGACGCTTCCCGGCGGCGCGCTCGTCGAAAGACGCAGCCGTGCCGGGCGGATCGAGATGATCGTGCCCGACGCCGACGGTCCTTTCGTCGTTTCCGCGGCGTCGCGGCGGGACACGCTGCGCTTCGGGAAAAGCGACGGCGGCACGCCGGCGCTCGTCCTCGACGCCCGCAGCGGCGACCCGGTGCCCTTTCCCGTCGCCGCCGGCCTCCCCGGCGTCTCGTCGACCGGCGACCGGGCCGGCAGGCTCTCCCTCCCCGTCGGCGGCGGCTTCGTTCTCGTCTCGGCGCGGGGATACCTTCCCGAACGGATCGAGGCGCCCGGCGACACGATCGGCGTCCTGCTCCGCCTCGAGCCCCTTTTCGGCGGATGTCTCCTCGGGCGTGCCGTCGCCGTCGACGCGGCGGGCGGCGGCGCCGACCTTGACGGCCTCGGCGACGGGCGTCTCCGCGGAGCCGACGTCAACATCGAGACGGCGCGGCGGCTCGCGACGATGCTCGAGGCCTCCGGCGCGCGGGTTTTGCTCGTCCGCCGCGGCGAGGAAACCCTCTCGCCGCACGATCGCGTCGCGCGCGTGAACGCGGCCGGCGTGGACGCGGCGCTTCGCATCGGACGCGCCTCGGGCAACGACGCCTGCGTCGTCCGGCACTACCCGGGCAGCCTGCGAGGGGCCGCCCTCGCCCGCCTGCTGGCCGACGCGCTCGCCGGTCTGCCCCCCTGCCGCGAGACGGCCGTCGGCGAGGCAACCGACCCCTTCCTGCAGCAGACGAACTGCCCCGCCTGCGTGGCGAGGAGCGGCCCCGTCGAGGGCGACGCGGAGAGACTCTTCTCCCATCACGCCCGGCCCGCGATCGAGGCGGAGCGCCTCTTCGCCGCCCTCGTCGCCTTCTTCGGCGACGAACGAACGGCACAGCGACCGGTCGTGGCGACGGACGGCGGTCTCCCGGTCGCCGGCGCCCTCGTCTGCCTCGACGGAACGGTTTCGCTCGAGACCGACGAAACGGGAGTCGTCCGTTTCACCTGCGTGACGCCGGGGCGACATGTCCTCGGCTGCGCCTGGCCAGACGGGCGGGAGACGGCGCTTTTCTTCGACGCCGACGTCTCCCCCGTCGACACGCTTCGGATCGAACGGCGGCCGTAGCGACCCGGCTTGACATCCTTCCGCTTCGGGCGGCATATTAGCCGGGGGAGCGATATGGCCAGGATCAGAGAGTACGACCGCAGGATGAACCGCCGGCTGGTGCTGCTCGTCCCCGTCTCCCTCCTCGTCATCGTCATCCTCCTCGTCACCGTCGAGCGGCTGCGCGTCGTCGAACGGATCATGCAGGTCGGTTACGAGGGTCCGGCCAACGACGTTGCCGTCATCACGATCATCGACGAGCAGAGCCTGTTGCGGGAAACGACGCGCGAGGAGCTCCACGAGCGCCAGGTCGAGCGCATCGTCATCGAGAACGAGCCCGAGGACCCGGAAACAAACGACGATGCAAAGAGGGAACGATCCGTCGCGCCGGAAAATCCCGACGAGCTCGCCATCGACGACATCGACGGCATCGACCGGGTCCGCTCCTACCGGTCGCGCGCCGACGTGCCCTACCGCGAGGACTACGTCATCCTCAAGATGGTCCGCCCCGTCTATCCCCCCGGTCCGCTCTCGAGGGGGGAAGAAGGCTACGTCGTCGTCGAGGTCTACGTCGACGTCGACGGCCTCGTGAGCGAGGCGTACGTGCGGAGCGCCTGGGGCGACGTGAGTTTCGAGGAATCGGCGCTGGCGGCCGTGCGGCAGTTCCTCTTCAGGCCGGTATCGGAGAACGGCCGGCCCGTCCCCTTCTGGATCAGTTTCCTCGTGAATTTCAAGTACGGGTCCTAGGGGCGGAACTCGACGACGTGTTCGTCGCGGACCGTGCGAAAGGCCACGCCTCGTTTCGAGGCGAGCTCGAGGTAGGGATGGAGGCGGTGTTCCAGCGCGCGCTCCATCTCGCGCCTGAGCGACTCGCCGCCACGGCCGGCTGCGACGGCGGCGTCGACGATCGTTTCGACGCCCACGTATCCCCCGACGGTGAAGGGATTGCTCTCGATGTCGGGCCTGTCGAGGAGCTCGACGGCGACGCGGAACCGTTCCGCCTCGTCGACGCCCGCCGTCTCGACGGGGAAGATCGCTCCCTCCATGTCCTTGGCGGCCATGCGGAGGAGGCGCCGGGAATTCCACGCGCTCGTGCCGAGCAGCTGCACGCCGAACTCGTAGAAGGAGAACTGCGGCAGCAGCAGGAAGAGGTCCTCGGTCTCGGACGCCAGGAAGAGGGCCTCGGGCGCCGCCCGCCGGACGGCCTCGATCGGCTCGCGGAAGTCCGATGAGCCCTCGTCGTAGAGGACGACGGCGACGAGCTCGCCTCCCGCCCGCTCCACCTCGGCGCGGAAGAGCACCGCGGCGCGCCGCGAGCGCTCGTTGTCTGCGGCGATGAATGCCACGCGCCTCGCGTCGAGCGTCCCGCAGGCGAGGCGGGCGACGGCCGTTTCCTCGATCTCCTCGCCACCCGACGCCTGGAAGATCCACTCGCCGATGGATCCGATCCCCCGCGCCGTCGCGACGGGCGAGAAGAGGACGGCGCCGGCGCACTGCGCCGCCTGGGCGGCGGCGATCGTCGACGAGGAGAGGACACCGCCGATGACTGCGATCACCGATTCCTCCTCGACGAGGCGCCGGACGGCGCGATAGGCGGACAGCGGATCGCCGCGCGTGTCCGCCGCGACGAGCTCGATCCCGGTCAGGCCGCGGCGACGGAGTTCGCCCGCCGCGATCGCCGCTCCGTGGAGAAAGGCCTCTCCGAGCGGCGCGTACCGCCCCGCGAGCGGGCAGATCAGGCCGATCCGGAGGACGGATCCCGCCGGCCCGGTCTCATCGCTCGTCTCGAGGACCTCGCCCAGCGAGCGGACCGCGGCCGAATCCCCCGCCGCGTAGGCCCGCGAGAGGCGCTCCCGCGTGAGCGTTTCGAGCCCCGGCCTGCCGGCGTGCGTTTGGGTCAGGCGGTCGAGCGCCTCCGCGTCGACGAGTGCCGCCGCCCCGGCGAGGGAGGCCTCGGCGGCCGCCCTGGCCGTTCCGTCGATCGGCGTCGAGAGCGCCCGGAGAAGATGCCCCGCCGCCGCCTCGAAATCCCCGTCGGCGGCATGAACCCTCGCGAGAAGGGCGAGCGCGCGGCCCTCGTTCGCGTCCCCCCGTCCGGCGAAAACGATCGGCTGGAGGAGATCCGACGCATCGCCGTAGAATCCGAGCTCGGTGTCGGCGGCGGCGACGAGGAGCCGCACCTCGTCCGCGATCGCATCGTCGGAACGCCGCCCGAGAAAGCGCATTCCCGCGAGACGGACCTCGTTCAAATCGCCGGCCGCCTCGGCGGCGCGGAGCGAGGCGAGGATCTCGGTTCCGGTCAGCGGCTCCTCGGACGCCTTCGGGGGAAGGGTCGCGCAGCCGGCGAGGAAGACGGCGGAAAAAAGGATCGCCGCAACCCGTCTCATACCGTCTCCTCCGGCAGGGGAAACTCGCCGAGCCCGAGGTAGGCGCGCGCGAGACGGTGGTACTCGTCGGCCTGTCCGCGGAGCGCCTCGATTGTCTTCTCATCCAGCGTCTTTTTCACCGTGCCCGGGATCCCCGCGACGAGGGAGCGCGGCGGGACGACGGTTTCCTCGAGGAGGACGCATCCGGCGGCGACGATGCTTCCCTCGCCGACGGCGACTCCGTCGAGAAGGATCGCCCCCATGCCGACGAGGCAGTCGTCGCCGATCTCGCACGAGTGCAAAACCGCCCGGTGCCCGACGGTGACCCGGTCGCCGACGACCAGCGGCGGCCCCCCCGTGGTGACGTGGAGGACGCAGCCGTCCTGGATGTTGGCGAGCGCGCCGATACGGATGCGCCAGCAATCCCCGCGGACGACTGCGCCGTGCCAGACGCTCGCGCCGTCGCCGAGGACGACGTCGCCGATCACCGTCGCTCCGGGGGCGATGTAGACGTCCCTGCCGATCGTCGGCTTCCTTCCCTCGAATTCGCCGATCATCGCCGTCTCCTCACCACTCGAACCGTCCCGGTCCGCGTTCGGTCTCGGGCGCGTCCGCGCCCGACTCGATCGCGATCGGCCGCTTGCAGGCGGACCAGAGCTCCTCGTCGACGAATATCGGGGCCCCGGCCCTGAGCGCGAGCGCGATCGAATCGCTCGGACGGGCGTCGAGGTAGTACTCCTCCTCCCCGCGTCTGAGCACGATGCGGGCGAAGTAGGTGTCCTCGTGGATGCCGGTGATCTCTATGCGGTCGACGGCCGCATCGAGAACGTCGACGATGATCCGCATCAGGTCGTGTGTCATCGGGCGCTCGAAGGAGCGCCCGGCGAGCACGGCGGCGATCGACGACCCCTCGGGGCGACCGACCCAGATGGGAAGGACCTCGTCGTCCTCCCCGGCGCCGAGCAGGATCACGGGATGTTCGCGTTCCCGGTCCCAGGCGACACCGCCGACTTTCGCTTCACGGACGGCCATGGCTCGTCGCTACTCCTTCTCCTGCCCGTTCTCCATCGCGTCGCGCATCTCGTCGACCGACTGGAACTTCGGGTGGGGCTTCTGCAGATTGTCGATGAGCCAGCGGGCCGACTCGACGACATCCGCGTCGGGGTAGTTCCTGATCAGTTCGTCGAGGCTCTTGCGGGCGTTCACGTGGTCGCTGAGCTCCTCGGCGTAGGTGAAGCCGATCATGAAGAGCGCCTGCGGGGCGTAAGGATCCTGGGGATAGGCGTTGACGATGTCGCGGTAGAACTGGATACGTCGCACCGTATCGTTCTCGAGCTGCGCCGCCTCCCAGAGCTCGCGGGCGCTGCGCAGGGTCTTCACGTACTCCTCGCGGGCGTAGTTGACGATCCGGGTGGATTTCCTGAGCTCCTCGAGGGCGTGATAGAACTGCGCCCTCCCCTTGCGGTCCTGGAGCGTCTCGATGATCTGCTTGCGCACCTCGGAGAGATCCTGGACCCTCGCGGGAGTCTTCTCGTTGACCTTGACGATCGAGAAGCCCTTCTCGAAGGGGATGACGCCGCTGACGTCCCCCGCCTCGAGCTGTTCGACCGCCGCCGACCATCGGTCCGAGTAGCCGATCGACTTGACGTATCCGCCGGGATTGAAGTACCCGAGGTTGCCGTTGACGAGCGACGTCGTCTCGTCCTCCGATTCCTGGCTCGCGATCTTCGCGAAGTCCTCGCCGTTGCGGAGCCTGCGCACCCACTCGTCGGCCTTGGCGCGATCCTTCGTGAAGAGATGCTGCGCCCGCATGAGGGTGCGCGTGGTGAATTCCTCGACGTTGTCCCGGTAGTAGGCCTCGATCTCCTCGTCTGTCACCTCGATACGCGGCCGGATGACGCGCTGGTAGTACTCGGCGAGAAGGATCGCCTTTTCCGAGAGGGCGATCTGCAGCCGTATCTCGGGATCGCGGTGAAGCTGCTCCTTCTTCGCCTGCTCGTAGATGAGTTCTTCGTCGATCATCATGTCGAGGAAACGCGCCCTGCCGAGCTTGCCGGCGTACTCGCTTTTCTGCTGGGTATTGAGACGGTCGAGGCGGAGTTCGACCTCGCGGTCGGTGATCGTGGCGTCGCCGACCCGCGCGGCGATCCCGGAGGTGATCTCGAGATCCTTCTCCTTCCGGGAACATCCCGCCGTCAGCAGCGCGGCGGCGGCGAGTATCAGTGTCATGGCTGTGGCGCGTCGCATCGTGACCTCCTTGCGACCGTGGTTCTAGAGCAGATCGTCCCGGCCCGCTTTTCCGACGGCGTCGATGAGCTCGCGGACCCGCTGGCTGTCCCCCTTCCGACAGACGAGGACGGTCGATCCCTCGACGACGACGACGAGGTCGTCCACGCCCACCGCGGCGGTGAAACCGCCGGGGTTGAAAAAGAGGCAGCGCCGGCTGTCGATCGCCGCGCAGCCTCCGGCGACGGCGTTGCCGTCGCCGTCCCGGTCGAGAACGTCGGCGAGGGCGTCCCACGAACCGACGTCGCTCCAGCCGAGATCGGCCGGAAAGACGAGAACGTTCTCCGCCTTCTCGAGTATCCCGTAATCGACGGAGACGGCGGGCATCCGAGGATACTCGGCGGCCGCCGTTTCGGCGAGCTCATCGGTGCCGAGGGCGGCCGCGATGCGATCGAGGGGTTCTACCCCGTCGGGGAGATGGCGTTCCCACGCGGAGAGGAAGATCGACGGTCTCCAGCAGAAGATCCCGCTGTTCCAGTAGAACCCCCCCCGCTCGACGTACCGGCGGGCCCGGTCTGCGTCGGGCTTCTCGTGGAAACGGGTTACCTCGTGGAAAAGCCGCCCCGCTTTCTCTCCCGCGAGCGGCCCCGCCTCGATGTAGCCGTAGCCCGTGGCGGGGAAGGTGGGGGCGATCCCGAAGGTGACGAGCGCCTCGCGTTCAGCGGCGACCGCGGCCGCCGCGGCGACGATCCCGTGGAATGCGCCGGTGTCGGCGATGAGATGGTCCGCGGGGCAGCAGAGCATCGGTTCGTCTCCGCCGCGGCGGGCCATCGCCGCGGCGACGGCGAGCGAGGGCGCCGTGTTCCGTCCCGCCGGCTCGGCGAAGATGTTCTCCCCGGGGATGTCGGGACATTCGCCCTGGACGAGATCCACCTGGTCGGCGACGGTGAGAACGAACGTTTTGCCGGGAGAAGCGAGTGAGGCGAGCCGACGCCGGGTGACGGAGATCATCGATCCCTCGCCCGTGATGTCGAGGTACTGTTTGGGCTTTTTGCTTCGGCTGACCGGCCAGAACCGGGTGCCGCGTCCGCCCGCGATGATGACCGCGTACACGATGAGCCGCTCACTTTCCCGGAAACTCAGCGGAGTTCCCGGACGTCGACGTATTCGCCGAGCAGGTCGGCGATCTCCCCCCTGATCCGCCCGAGTTCCCTTTCCGTCTTCGCCTCGAAGCGGAGGACGAGGACGGGCTGCGTGTTCGAGGCGCGGACGAGCCCCCAGCCG
>JAFGEZ010000018.1 GCA_016931295.1 Candidatus Krumholzibacteriota bacterium | reverse complement strand
TCAGGGTCGTCTTCCCGTGATCCACGTGCCCGATCGTCCCCACGTTCACATGCGGCTTCGTTCGTTCGAACTTCTTCTTCGCCATGGAGTCTTCTCCTTCGACCTAACGGACCGCCCGGGGGGTCCGGCCCAGTTTGTCAGCGACCTTCTCCTTCGGAACCCGGTCGTAGTTGAGAAACTGCATCGTGTATACGGCCCGTCCCTGCGTGAGGGAACGGAGCGTGGTCGCGTACCCGAACATGTCGGACAGGGGCGCCCGCGCCGAGATGACCTGCGCGTCGGCCCGGTGGGCCATCCCCTCGACTTTTCCGCGTCTCATATTCAGATCGCTCATGACATCCCCCACGTAATCCATGGGGAGCACGACCTCGAGGCTCATGATCGGCTCCAGCAGCACCGGAGCTCCCTTCCGCAGGCCCTCGTTGAAGGCCATCCCGCCCGCGATGCGGAAGGCGAGATCGGAGGAGTCCACCTCGTGGTACGAACCGTCGACGAGCGTCACCTTCACGTCGGTGACCGGATAGCCGCCGAGCGGACCGCTGTTCATCGAATCCCTGATGCCCGTCTCGACATAGGGGACGAACTGCTTGGGGACCACGCCGGCGACGATGCGGTTCTCGAACCGGAACCCGCCGCCGGGATTCGGCTCGAGCTCGATGACGACGTGACCGTACTGGCCGCGGCCGCCGCTCTGCCTGACGAACCGGCCGTCCGCGCGCGCCAGCCTCGTGATCGTCTCCTTGTACGCCACCATCGGGCGCCCGACGTTCGCCTCGACCTTGAACTCGCGGAGCATCCGGTCGACGAGCACCTCGAGGTGCAGCTCGCCCATGCCGGAAATGAGGGTCTGCCCCGTTTCCTGGTCCTGCCGCACCTGGAAGGTGGGATCCTCTTCGCTCAGGCGGCGCATCGCCTCGGAGAGCTTCTCCTCGTCGGCCTTGGTCTTCGGCTCGATCGCCACCTGGATGACCGGCTCGGGGAAGGTCATCATCTCGAGCTGGATCGGGTGCTTCGGATCGCACAGGGTGTCCCCCGTGGACGAATGCTTCAGCCCCACGACCGCGACGATGTCCCCCGTGAACAGCATATCGATATCCTCGCGCTTGTTCGCATGCATCAGCAGCGCGCGCTGGAAACGCTCCTTCTTCTTCGTCTCGGCGTTAATCACCTGCGTCCCCGCCTCCAGCGAGCCGCTGTAGACCCTGAGATAGTGCAGGCGGCCGACGTACGGGTCGGTCATCACCTTGAAAACGAGGGCCGAAAAGGGCGCCTCGTCCTCCGGCGGCCGTTCCTCCTCGTGGTCGGTGAAGGGATTCATGCCCCGCACCGCCGGTATGTCCGTCGGGTCCGGCAGGTACCGGACCACGGCGTCGAGCAGCAGCTGGACGCCCTTGTTCTTGAAGGCCGAACCGCAGAGCACCGGCACGACGTCCACGGCGATGACCGCCTTGCGGACCGCCGAACGGATCGTGTCCGCCGAGACGGGCGTCCCGTCGAGGACGTGGTGCACGATCTCTTCCTCGTAGTCGGCGAGGGCCTCGAGCATGTGCTCCCGGGCCTCCCGGGCCTGCTCGACGAGATCCCGCGGGATCTCCTTCTCGACGAACGTCGCGCCGAGGCTCGCCTCGTCGTAGAGGAACGCCTTCATCGTCACCAGGTCGATGACGCCGGTGAACAGCTCCCCGCTGCCGATCGGCAGCTGCAGGGGAATCGCCTTCGCGCCGAGCCGCTTCCGTATCATCCGGACGACGTTGTCGAAGTCCGCCCCGACGCGGTCCATCTTGTTGACGAACGCGAGCCGGGGAATGCGGTACTTGTCGGCCTGGCGCCAGACCGTCTCGGACTGCGGCTCGACGCCGCCGACGCCGCAGAAGATGGCGACGACGCCGTCCAGGACGCGGAGGCTCCGCTCCACCTCGACGGTGAAGTCGACGTGTCCCGGCGTATCGATGATGTTGATGCGGTGCCCGTCCCAGAGGCAGGTCGTCGCGGCCGAGGTGATCGTGATCCCCCGCTCCCGCTCCTGTGCCATCCAGTCCATCACCGCGCTCCCCTCGTGGACCTCGCCCATGCGGTGGACCTTGCCCGTATAGAACAGGATCCGCTCCGTGAGCGTCGTCTTTCCGGCATCGATATGGGCCGCGATGCCGATGTTTCTCGTCCTATCGAGAGGATATTGCCTGGACATTCAGCCTCTCCCGGTTCCGGGGCGCCCGTGTCCGCGCCCCCTGGAGAGGCGGCGGATCAGGGAATCCCGGGGCTGTCGGTGCGTATGACGCGAGCGTGCCGTTGTCTCATCTATGTATTCCCTCACCCCACATTCGGCCCCCGGCGAACCGTCAACCGAATCGGATTTTCCACACCACCCCACCCCGAATCTATGCCACCCGGGGAACCCTTCCCCCGGGGAGATATCTACCAGCGGTAATGCGCGAACGCCTTGTTCGCCTCGGCCATGCGATGCGTGTCCTCGCGCTTCTTGATCGAGGGGCCTTCCTTCTTGTAGGCCAGCATCAGCTCGGCGGCGAGCTTCTCCGCCATCGTCTTCTCGGCCCGCGCCTTGGCGTAGCCGAGGATCCAGCGCATCGCCAGGGCGGTCCGCCGGTTCTGCCGCACCTCGATCGGCACCTGGTAGGTGGCGCCGCCGACGCGGCGCGAGGTGACCTCGAGCACCGGCTTGACGTTCTCGATTCCCCGCTTGAGGATCTCGAGCCCGCTCTGGCCCGTGCGGTCCTCCATGATGTCGATGGCATCGTAGACGATACGCTCGGCCACGCTCTTCTTGCCCCGCCGCATGAGGTAATTGATGAAGCGGGCGAGCAGTACGTCACCGTACTTGGGGTCCGGCGTGACATCTCTCTTGACGACTTCTCTTCTGCGCGGCATCCTTCAAACTCCTTGCATCACGACGCGGTCGTCTTTTTCGGGCGCTTCACGCCGTACTTGGAACGGCTCTTGGTCCGGCCGTCGACGCCGCTCGTATCGAGCGTGCCCCTGATGATATGATAACGGACGCCCGGCAGATCCTTCACGCGGCCGCCCCTGATGAGGACGATCGAGTGCTCCTGGAGATTGTGTCCCTCGCCGGGAATATAGGCGGTGACCTCGTATCCGTTGGTGAGCCGCACACGGGCGACCTTGCGGATCGCCGAGTTCGGCTTCTTGGGCGTCGACGTGTAGACGCGCGTGCATACGCCGCGTTTCTGCGGGCAGGCCTGCAGTGCGGGCGCGCTCGTCTTTTTCCTGATCTTCTTGCGGCCCTTCCGGATCAACTGGTTTATAGTCGGCACGATTCGTTCCCTTGCAACTTAACTGCTTAGAAGAAAACTACATAGGGCACCCCGAACACCCTTCGGATCCCGGGATGCAGACTTGCAATCTAACACCCGTCCCATCGCTTGTCAAGAAAATAATCGTATGTCTTTTCAACGGTTCCGCCCGTCGGGGACGGTCGTCAGGAGACCCCCTTCCGGACATCCTTCATCATCTCGGCGATCTGTTCCTCGTCCAGCTCCTCCTCGACGAGATCCTCCTCGCTCATCACGTCCTCGATGCCGATCCGGCTGTACTTGAACAGCCCCGTTCCGGCCGGGATGAGGTGTCCCATGACGACGTTCTCCTTGAGTCCGAGGAGGGCGTCGGTCTTGCCCTGGACAGCCGCCTCGGTGAGCACCCGCGTCGTCTCCTGGAAGGAGGCGGCCGAGATGAAGCTCTCCGTCGACAGGGAGGCCTTCGTGATGCCGAGCAGCAGCGGCTTGAAGGTGGCCGGCTGGCCGCCCTGCGCCAGGGCCCGCTCGTTCTCGTCGCGGAACTCGTTCTTCGAGACGATGTCCCCCTCGAGGAAGCGGGTGCCGCCGGGATCCTCCACCTGGACCTTCTGGAGCATCTGCCGGACGATGACCTCGATGTGCTTGTCGTTTATGCGGACGCCCTGGAGGCGGTAGACCTCCTGGATCTCGTTGACCAGGTAGTTCTGCGCGGCGTTGACGCCCTTGATCGAGAGGATGTCGAAGGGATTGACCGGCCCCTCGGTGAGATTGTCCCCCGCCTCGACGAGATCGCCCTCGTAGACGCGCAGGTGCTTTCCCTGCGGGACGATGTAGTTGCGCTTGTCCCCGCTCTCGTTGTTGACGATGATCTTGCGCATCCCCTTCGTGACCGGACCGAACTCGACGACGCCGTCGATCTCGGAGACGACGGCCGCCTCCTTCGGCTTCCGGACCTCGAAGAGCTCGGCCACCCGCGGCAGACCGCCGGTGATGTCGCGCGTCTTCGTTATCTCCTTCGGGATACGGCAGATCAGGTCTCCCGGGCGGATCGTGTCGCCGTCGTGCATCATCATGTGGGCGCCGGTCGGGATGATGTAGTTGCCGACGGCCTTGTCCTTCCTGTCGAACAGCTCGACGTGCGGATGGAGCTTCTTGTCGCGGTCGTCGATGATCACCATCTGCCGCAACCCCGTCTTGTCGTCGAGCTTCTCGCGAAGCGTCATCCCCTCGACGATGTCGCGGAACCGGATCGTCCCGCCCTTGTCGGTGATGATGAAGTCGGAGTAGGGATCCCACTCGTAGATGACGGCGTCCTTCTCGATGACGTCGCCTTCCTTGACGGTGAGCGCCGCGCCGTAGGGCACGCCGAAACGGGCCCGGATGCGATCGCTCTTGGCGTCGCGGATGACCACTTCGCCCTTCCGGCCGAGCGCGATGATGCGCTTCTCGCGGTTCTCGACCGTTTTGATGTTGTTGAACTCGACCTTGCCGGCGTGGTTCGTCGTCTGCTGCGTGTTCTCGGCGATGCGGCTCGCCGTGCCGCCGACGTGGAAGGTCCGCAGGGTGAGCTGCGTGCCCGGCTCGCCGATGCTCTGCGCGGCGATGACGCCGACCGCCTCGCCGATGTCGACGAGATTGCCGGAGGCGAGGTTGCGCCCGTAGCAGAGGGCGCAGGCGCCCCGGCGCGCCTCGCAGGTGAGCACCGAGCGGATCTTGACCTTTTCGACGCCCCGCTCCTCGACTTCGAGGGCGAGATCCTCGTCGATCTGCGAGTTCGCCGCGGCGATGACCTCCCCGGAATGCGGGTCGATGACGTCGTCGACCACCACGCGGCCGAGGATACGGTCGCTCAGGCTCTCGATGATCTCCTCGCCCTCCTTCAGGGCCATGGTGTCGACGCCCATGATCGTTCCGCAGTCGGTCTCGGTGATGATGACGTCCTGGGCCACATCGACGAGCCGCCTCGTGAGGTAGCCCGCGTCGGCGGTCTTGAGGGCCGTGTCGGCCAGTCCCTTGCGCGCGCCGTGAGTCGAGATGAAGTACTGCAGCACGCTCAGGCCTTCCTTGAAGTTGGCCGTGATCGGCATCTCGATGATCTCGCCGACGCCGCCGGTGATCCGCTTCTGGGGCTTGGCCATGAGGCCGCGCATCCCTGCGAGCTGGCGGATCTGGTCGCGGTTGCCCCGGGATCCGGAGCCCGCCATCATGTAGATCGGGTTGAAGCCGCCGCGATCGCGGCCGAGATTCTCGAGCATCGCGTCGGCGACGTTGTTGGACGTGTGCGTCCACGTGTCGATGATCTTGTTGTAGCGCTCGCCGTCGGTGATGATCCCCTGCTTGTACTGCTTCTTGATGCGCGCGATTTCCTTCTCCGCGTCCGCGAGCAGGGCCGGCTTCTCGTCGGGGACGACGATGTCGTCGACGCCGAAGGTGATCCCCGCTTTCGTCGCGTAGTAGAAGCCGGTGTTCTTGAGCCGCTCGGCGAACTGCACCGTCTCGGAGTTCCCCAGAAGCTTGTAACAGCGGGAAACGAGGGCGCCGAGCGTCTTCTTGTCGAGGATCTCGTTGACGTATCCCAGCACGTCGGGAACGATCCCGTTGAAGACGACCCGGCCGGCCGTCGTGCTGACGAGCTCGCCGTTCATCCTCACCTTGATGCGCGCGTGCAGGCTGATCGCACCGGCATCGTACGCGGCGAAGACGTCTGCGGGGCTGAAGAACGCCTTGCCCTCGCCGATCGCGCCCTCCCTGACGACGGAGAGGTAGTAGAGACCCAGAACGATATCCTGCGACGGGGACGCCAGCGGAGCGCCGTTCGCCGGGGAGAGGATATTGTTCGCCGAAAGCATGATCGTGCGCGCTTCCAGCTGGGCCTCGTAGGACAGCGGCACGTGGACGGCCATCTGGTCGCCGTCGAAGTCGGCGTTGAACGCGGTGCAGACGAGGGGATGGATCTGGATGGCCTTGCCCTCGATGAGGAGCGGCTGGAAGGCCTGGATCCCCAGGCGGTGCAGCGTGGGCGCCCGGTTGAGGAGGACCGGGTGGTCCTTGATGATCTCCTCGAGGATGTCCCACACCTCGGGCCGCTCGCGTTCGACGAGCTTCTTGGCGCTCTTGACCGTCTGGACGTACCCCTTCTCCTCGAGCTTGCGGATGATGAAGGGCTTGAAGAGCTCGAGGGCCATCGACTTGGGCAGCCCGCACTGGCCGAGCTGCAGCTCGGGCCCGACGACGATCACCGACCGCCCCGAGTAGTCGACGCGCTTGCCCAGCAGGTTCTGGCGGAACCGTCCCTGCTTGCCCTTCAGCATGTCGCTGAGGCTCTTCAGGGGGCGGTTGCCCTGCCCGCGGACGGCGCGGGAACGGCGGCTGTTGTCGAAGAGGGCGTCCACGGCCTCCTGGAGCATCCGCTTCTCGTTGCGCAGGATGACCTCCGGAGCGCGGATCTCGATGAGCTTCTTCAGCCGGTTGTTCCGGTTGATGACGCGCCGGTAGAGATCGTTGAGATCGCTCGTGGCGAAGCGGCCGCCCTCGAGGGGAACGAGGGGCCGCAGGTCCGGCGGAAGAACGGGGATGACCGAGAGGATCATCCACTCGGGCCGGTTCTGGCTCTGCCGGAAGGCCTCGATCACGCGCAGGCGCTTGAGGACGTCCTTCTTGCGCTGCACCGAGGTCTCGACCTTGGACTGTGCGCGCAGGTTGACCGATTCCTCCTCGACGTTGATCTGCGCGAGGAGGTCGCGGATCGCCTCGCCGCCCATCCTCGCGTTGAATTCCGCGCCGCTGTCGACGAGGTCGTTGTAGGTCTCGTCGTCGATGAGCTCCCGGTGCTTCAACTCGGTGTTGCCCGGGTCGATCACGACATAGCTCTCGTAGTAGAGGATCCGCTCGAGATTGCGGACCGTCATGTCGAGCATGTACCCGATCCGGCTCGGCACGCCCTTGAGGAACCAGATGTGCGCGACGGGGACGGCGAGCTCGATGTGGCCGAGACGGTCCCGCCGCACCCGGGAGTGCGTCACCTCGACGCCGCACCGGTCGCAGATGACGCCACGGTACCGGATCCGCTTGTACTTACCGCACGCGCATTCCCAGTCCTTCACGGGACCGAAGATCCGCTCGCAGAAAAGGCCGTCCTTCTCGGGCTTGAAGGACCGGTAGTTGATCGTCTCGGGCTTGATCACCTCGCCGTAGCTCCACGACTTGATGACCTCAGGGGAGGCGAGCTGGATGCGCATCGCCTTGATGTCGGTCGGCTTCTTGCGGTCCTTGTCGAGAAACGTGGGATACAATGAATACCTCCCCCGCTAGTTCTTGTCGAGCTGCACGTCGAGGCACAGGCTCTGAAGCTCTTTGATGAGCACGTTGAAGGCCTCCGGCAAACCGGGGTCGGGGGCGTTGTCGCCCTTGACGATGGCCTCGTAGATCTTGCTGCGTCCGGCGACATCGTCAGACTTGACCGTCAACAGTTCCTGCAGGGTATAGGCGGCGCCGTAGGCCTCGAGGGCCCAGACCTCCATCTCCCCGAACCGCTGGCCGCCGAACTGCGCCTTGCCACCGAGCGGTTGCTGCGATACGAGCGAGTAGGGCCCGATCGAGCGCGCGTGGATCTTGTCGTCGACGAGATGGGACAATTTCAGCATGTAGATGTAGCCGACGGTGATCCGCTCGTCGAAGCGCTCGCCGGCGATGCCGTCGTAGAGAACGGTCTTGCCGTCCTCGGGCAGGCCGGCGCGCCTGAGCGCATCCTTGACCTCGACGATCGAGGCGCCGTCGAAGACCGGCGTCGAGACGCTGAAACCAAGCGCCGCGGCGGCCCAGCCGAGATGGGTCTCGAGGATCTGGCCGACGTTCATACGGCTCGGCACGCCGAGCGGATTGAGGATGATGTCGACCGGCGTCCCGTCCTCCATGTACGGCATGTCCTCCACGGGGACGATCGTCGAGACGACGCCCTTGTTGCCGTGGCGGCCGGCCATCTTGTCGCCGATCGAGACCTTGCGCTTCCGGGCGACGTAGGTCTTCACGAGCTTGGAGACCCCGGGAGGCAGCTCGTCGCCGCGCATCACGCGCTCGATCTCCTTCTCGAAGGTGCTCTCGATCCCGTCGATCGCCCGGGCGGCCGCTTCCATGAGCGACTGTATCCTGGAGTCGACCTTGGGATCCTTGACGATCGGCAGCCCCCAGTGCAGGTGATCGACGTCGATCGACTTGAGGAGCTTGTCGTTTATCTTCCGCCCGGCGCGCGCCTGGATCTCGCCCGTCTCCGAGTGGATGAGCTTCTCGGTGGTCTGCCCGATCATGAGCGTCTCGAGCCGCTCGCGTCGCCGGTCCTTGACGTGGGCGATATCCTCGTCACGCTTGCGGGTCAGCTCCTGGACCTTCTTCTTCTCGTGCGTCTTGGCGCGGTCGTCGCGCTCCTTGCGGGAGAAGACCTTGATGTCCACGACGATCCCGTCCATGCCGGGAGGCGCCTTGAGGGAGGCGTCCCGGACGTCGCCGGCCTTCTCGCCGAAGATCGCCTTGAGAAGCCGCTCCTCGGGCGTGAGCTCCGTCTCGCCCTTCGGGGTGACCTTGCCGACGAGGATGTCCCCCGCCTTGACCCGGGCCCCGATCCGGACGATGCCGTCCTCGTCGAGATTGGCGAGCATCTCCTCGCTCACGTTGGGTATCTCGCGGGTGATCTCTTCCATCCCCGCCTTCGTGTCGCGCACCTGCGTCTCGAACTCCTCGATGTGGATCGAGGTGTACGTGTCGTCCTTGACGAGGCGTTCGCTTATGATGATCGCGTCCTCGAAGTTGTACCCGCGCCAGGGCATGAACGCGACGAGCACGTTCTTGCCGAGCGCCAGCTCGCCGTCGTGCGTCGCGGACGAATCGGCGAGCACCTCGCCCTTCCGCACCTTCTGTCCGACGGAGACGAGCGGCTTCTGGTTGACGCAGGTGTCCTGGTTGGATCGCTGGTACTTGATGAGCCGGTGCTCCTCGACGCCGCCGAAACCGCTGAAATCCTCGAAGCCGTCGTCGTCCTTGCGCGTGGTGTAGGAGACGAGGATGCGGTCGGCCGACACGCTCTCGATCCGTCCCGGACGGCGCGCGATCTCGAGCACGCCGGAATCGTAGGCGGCCTTCTTCTCGAGGCCGGTTCCCACGAGGGGCGCCTCGGAGGTGAGAAGGGGCACGGCCTGGCGCTGCATGTTGCAGCCCATCAGGGCCCGGTTCGCGTCGTCGTGCTCGAGGAAGGGGATCAACGCCGCCGCCGCGCTCACGAGCTGGTTGGGGGAGACGTCCATGTAGGAGACGTCCTTCGGATCCACGACGACGAACTCGCCGCCGTGCCGCGCCATGACCGTCTTGTTGACGAAATGGCCCTTCGCGTCGATGGGCGCGTTCGCGTGCGCGATGATCGCCTGGTCCTCCTTGTCGGCGGAGAGCATGACGATCTCGCCGGTGACGATTCCCTTCTTGACGACGCGGTAGGGCGTCTCCAGGAATCCGAACTCGTTGACGCGGGCGTAGGTGGCCAGAGACGTGATCAGGCCGATGTTCGGGCCTTCCGGCGTCTCGATGGGACACATCCGGCCGTAGTGCGTGAAGTGGACGTCGCGCACCTCGAAACCGGCCCGTTCCCGCGTGAGCCCGCCCGGTCCGAGCGCCGAGAGGCGCCTCTTGTGGGTGAGCTCGGCGAGGGGGTTGGTCTGGTCCATGAACTGCGAGAGCTGGCTGCTCCCGAAGAAGGACTGGACCACCGCGCTGATCGTCCTCGCGTTCACGAGATCGTAGGGGGTCGGGTTCTCGTTCTCCTGGATGGTCATCCGCTCCCGGATGATCCGGGCCATCCGGGCGAGACCGACGGAGAACTGGTTGGCGAGCAGCTCGCCCACCGACCGGACGCGACGGTTGCCGAGATGGTCGATGTCGTCGACGGCGCCGTCCGTCTCCTTGATGTGGATCAGATTGGCCACGACGGCGACGAAATCCTTCTCGGTGAGGGTCGTCACGTCGATCGGGACGTCGACGCCGAGCCTGGCGTTCATCTTGTACCGCCCGACACGGGCGAGGTTGTACCGCTTCGGATTGAAGAAGAGGCGGTCGAGCAGCGCCCTGGCCGTCTCGGCGTTCGGCGGATCCCCCGGCCGCATGAGGTTGTAGATGCGCTTCAGCGCGTCCTCCTGGCCGTGGGTGGGATCCTTCTCGATCGTCTTCATGACGACGTCGTCCTCGAGGCCGCCCTCCTTCTCGACGATCACGAGCTTGAGCGCGTTGTTGCTCTTCATGAGCTCGAGAACCGTCTCGGTGAGCTGCGTCCCCGCCTCGGCGAGAAGCTCGCCGGTGCCGGGATTGACGACATCCTCGGCGATGTAGGAGCCGACGAGCGCGTCGTCCTTCTTCGCCTTCCGGGGGGAGAGGTTGTGCACCTTCGTCTGGTGGAAGAGCTTGATGATCGCCGCGTTGGGCTCGAAACCCATCGCCTTGAGAAGCACGGTCACGGGGATCTTCCTGCGGCGGTCGATGTAGACGTACATGATGTCGTTGACATCGATCACGAATTCGACCCAGGAGCCCCGGTAGGGGATGATGCGCGCGTTGAACAGCCGCTTCCCGTTCGGATGGTAGTCGTCGTCGAAGACGACGCCGGGCGAACGGTGGAGCTGGCTGACGATCACGCGCTCGGCTCCGTTGATGATGAACGTGCCCTTGTCGGTGATCAGGGGGATCTCGCCGAGGTAGACCTCGCTCTGGATGATGTCCTTGATCACCTGTTCCCCTTCGCGCTCCTCCTTGACGACGAGCCTGAGCGCCGCCTTCAGCGGCACGGCGAAGGTGAGGTCCCGCTCCTTGCACTCCTCGACCGTGTACTTCGGCTCACCCACGGTGTAGCCGATGTACTCGAGGGTGAAGTGGCCCCGCGAGGAGACGACGGGGAAGACGGACCGGAAGACGGACTCCAGCCCGATCTCGTCCCGCTTGTCCATGGGGACCCGCCTCTGGAGCAGTCGCTCGTAGGATTCGAGCTGCACTTCCAGGAGATGAGGGATCTCCATCACCTGCGGAATCTTCTGGTAACTGATTCGCTCAGGTATATTGATCATGAGAGAACGACCCCTCCCTTGCATCGGTACTGACGCCCGTGCAGGGTCGTGATACGGCGCCTACTTGATTTCGACGGTCGCGCCGACTTCCTCGACCTGCTTCTTGATATCCTCGGCCTCGTCCTTGTTCACGGCCTCCTTGATGGCCTTCGGGGCATCCTCGACGAGCTTCTTGGCCTCGATGAGACCGAGCCCCGTGATCGCGCGGACGACCTTGATGACCTGGATCTTCTGCGAACCGATGTCCTTCAGGATGACGTCGAACTCGGTCTGTTCCTCGGCCTCTTCGCCTGCGCCGGCCATGCCGGCCATCATGCCGGGCATCATGGCCATGGGCGCCGCGGCGCTCACGCCGAAGCGGTCCTCGAGGGCCTTGACGAGATCGCTGAGTTCGAGCACCGTCATCTTCTCGACCGTCTCGATGATCTTCGTGACGGTCGCGGACGCCGGGGCGGCCTTCTTCTCTTCGGCCTTCGGCTTCTCGGCGGGCGCGGTCTCCTCGGTCACCTTCTCCTCCTTGACTTCCTCGGTCCCGGCCGCTGCGGCCTCGTCCTTCTTCTTGGCGGGCATGTTGTTACCTCGCTTCTGTTACCGGTTCGTGTCGATGTTCGTCGGCGCCTGTCGGCGCCCCCCCTTACGCTGCTCCCTTTTTGTCCTCGATGGCCTTCAGCACGAAGACCAGGTCCCGCAGGGAAGCGTTGAGGACCTGTACGAGTCCTCGCAGCGGAGCCTGGAAGGTGCTGACGGTCTGCGCGATGAGAATATCGCGCGGCGGGAGCGAAGCCAGCCGCTCGGTCTCCTTCTCCGTGAAGACCCGGCCGGCGACGTACGCCCCTTTGAATCGGGGCAGCTCGTACTCCGCGGCGAACTTCTTCAGCAGCTGGGCCGGCGCGGCCTCGTCCTCGTCGCTCACGGCGATCGCCGTGGGCCCCTCGAGGAGCGGGTCGAGCTCGGTGATGCCCAGGTCGTTGAACCCGCGCTTCGCCAGCGTGTTCTTGACCACGAGGAACTTGATATCGTTCTCGCGGCACACCCGGCGCAGCTCGGAGATGTCCGCCACGTTGAGTCCGGTGAAATCGTTGAGGACGATGCTCTTGGCGCCCTTCACGAGCTCCTTGAGATCCTCGACTCTCTCCTTCTTGATCGGCTTGACCATGCGTGTCCCTCTCTCGCTACCTGAGCTCGTTGAGCAAAATCGTCGCGTCGAGCTTGATCGACGGCCCCATGGTCGAGGTGACGTACAGGCTCTTGACGTACTTTCCCTTCGCGGACGACGGTTTCGCGCGCAGGAGCTCGGTCATGAGCGCCTTTATGTTCTCCGCGATCTTGTGCTTGTCGAAACTGACCTTGCCGACGGGGACGTGGATGTTCGCGCCCTTGTCCACGCGGTACTCCACCTTGCCGGCCTTGGCCTCCTTGACCGCCTTCGCGACGTCGAAGGTCACCGTGCCGGTCTTGGGATTCGGCATGAGCCCCCGGGGACCGAGCAGGCGCCCGAGCTTGCCGACGTCGCCCATCATGTCCGGCGTGGCGATGGCGACGTCGAAATCGAACCATCCGCCCTGGATCTTCTCGATAAACTCCGCGGAACCGACGAACTCGGCTCCCGCGTCCCGCGCTTCCGTCTCCTTCTCGCCGCGGGTGAGAACGAGGACGCGAACGTCCCGTCCCGTCCCGTGCGGGAGAAGAACGGTCCCGCGGACCTGCTGGTCGGCGTGCCGTGGGTTGACTCCGAGATTCGCCGAGAACTCGACCGACTCGTCGAAGCCCGCCTTCGGCAGGTTCACGAGGACCTCGACCGCCTCGTCGAGCGGGTATTCCCGCCCGCGGTCGATCCTCGCGGCGCTTTCACGGTATTTTTTCCCGCGTTTCATCCGGTATCACCGCTTTCTGTTCGACTCACTTCTCGACGATGATCCCCATGCTGCGCGCGCTCCCCTCGAGCATCTTCACGGCGGCATCGAGATCGAATGCGTTCAGGTCCTTCATCTTCGTCTTCGCGATCTCCTCGAGCTGCGAGACGGTGACCTTGGCCACCTTCTCCTTGTTGGGCTCACCGGAGCCCTTGGCGATGCTCGCGGCCTTCTTGAGCAGCTCGGAAGCGGGAGGAGACTTCGTGACGAACGTGAAGCTCTTGTCGGCGTAGACCGTTATCTCCACGGGTACGATCGTGCCGTTCATGCTCTGCGTCGCGGAATTGAACTGCTTGCAGAAATCCATGGAGCTGACCTGAAGCTGTCCCAGCGCGGGTCCGACCGGGGGAGCCGGGGAAGCCTGCCCGCCGGGGATCTGGAGCTTGACGACCTTGAGAATCTTCTTTTTCGATTTCTTCGCCATGAGAACACCCGCTCCTTGCGATGCGACGGCCTGGACCCGCCGCGGATGCTAGATCGTCTTGACCTGGAGAAAATCGAGCTCGACAGGGGTCTCCCTGCCGAAAATGCTGACGAGGACCTTGAGCTTGCCGCGCTCGGGATTGATTTCGTCGACGACGCCGGTGAAATCGGCGAAGGGGCCGTCGGCGACCCGAACGTGCTCGCCGAGCGTGAAGGGAACCTCGGGAATGATGCCTTCCTTCTTCTCCATCCGCCCGAGGATCCGGTCGACTTCCTTCCCGGGCATCGGGGTCGGCTTGCCGCCGCCGCCGACGAAATGGGTGACGCCCGGCACGTTCTCGACGAGCGACCAGGTCTCGTTCGTCATCTCCATCTCGACGAGGATGTAGCTGGGGAAGAGCTTCCGCTTCGAGACGGTCTTCTTGCCCTTCTTCATCTCGGCGACTTCCTCGGTGGCGACGAGGACCTTGCCGAACCTGTCCTGGAAATCGGAATTGCGGATGAGCCGCTCGATCGTGTCGCGCACCTTCGCCTCGCGCCCCGAATAGGTATGAAGCACGTACCAGCGCATGTTGGCGTTGCGCGGCGGCTCTTCCGGCAACGGCGGAACCGCGGGCGCGGCCGCCGGAGCCTCCTCCGTCGCGGGTTCGTCAACGGCGGGCTCTTCCGTCGCGGGCTCGCCGTCGCCGGGCGCGTCCCCGGCGGGCTCTTCCGTCGCGGGCTCGTCAACGGCGGGCTCCTCCGTCGAGGCCCCGGCGTCGTCGGGCGCGTCCCCGGCGGGCTCCTCCGTCGCGGGCGCGGGCGTCTCGACCGCCTCGCTCGCGGCGTTCTCCTCGGCGTCTGTCTTCTTGCGTTCCTCGTTCATCGTCCCGTCTCCGGCGCCGACCGGGTCACCACCCGAGCAGCCGCCTTATGATCAGCGTGAGCACCTGGTCGACGACCCCGATGAACAGGGTCACGACGAAGGTCGCAATGATGACGATCTGGGTCGATCCCTTGAGCTCGTCGCGGGTCGGCCAGGTCACCTTGCGCAGTTCGCTGCGCGTTTCGTTCAGGAAATTCCGGATCTTCTCGATCATGCCATCTCTCCGATCCGTCTCCCCGGTGCGGGGATGCCCCGCCCACGGCGTCCGGCGCACCGGCCGGAAGCCCGCGGGACGGACGCCCGCCGGGGCCGTCACGTTCCTACCGGGTCTCCTTGTGTACGGTGTGCTTCCCGCAGGTACGGCAGTACTTCCGATGCTCGAGCCGATCGGGATGCTTCCGCTTGTTCTTCGTCGTCGTGTAGTTCCTGTTCTTGCAATCGGTGCAAGCGAGGATCACCAGTTCTCTCATCTCTCCCGATCCCTTCAGGTTACCGCTTCGTTACTCGATGATATTGGTCACGACGCCGGCGCCGACGGTACGTCCGCCCTCGCGGATCGCGAACCGCAGCTCCTGCTCCATCGCG
>JAFGEZ010000017.1 GCA_016931295.1 Candidatus Krumholzibacteriota bacterium | reverse complement strand
GGCGAACAAGCAGCTGGGAGCGGAGAAGCCGAACCTGGACCAGGAGATCGCCAAGGTCGAGGCACAGGCCGCCAAGACCCGGGCCGCCATCGACCGCTACTTCGAGGCCTTCGAGGCCGGCACGCTGGACGCCGGACTGTGCAACGAGAAGGTCCGCGATCTGCGGGCGCGACTGGAAGAACTCGAGGACGAGAAGCAGGATCTGGAGGCCCGGCGCGAACGGCTGGAATTGCCCGCGATCGACAAGGAGATGATGGCAACCCTCGTCGACCAGTTCGACCGGGTCATGGCCGAGGGGCCGAACCCCAAAAAGAAGGACCTTCTCCGCCGTCTGGTGAAGAAGGTCCTGGTCCATGACCGTCGCACGATCGAGATCTGGTACGGCTTACCAAACCCTCAAGGGTGCGAGGACTGGAACAATTGGCTCCTCAGGTAGGACTCGAACCTACAACCCTCCGGTTAACAGCCGGATGCTCTACCGATTGAGCTACTGAGGAGCACGTATCGTTGTAATCATTTCGGCGGCGCTCGCGCCGCCGGATTTGTATAATAGTACCCTGCACCCCTCCTGTCAATCCCCAATCAGAAGCGCGGCGAGGGCCTCGCCGAAGGAACCGCCGGCGGCTCGATCTCCCCCTCTCCCGCGGCATCGATCGCAGTGGCCCCCGGGGAATCCGCCGCCGATATTCCCTTGCGCCGTTCGATGCCCGTCGTATATTTCCCTCGGTACGGATTCCCCTGATATCGACCGCCCACGCATCCTTTTCCCCGGATTGGAGACCGCGACGACACCATGAGAATTCGGCGAATCGCCTGCGTCGGAATCGCTCTCGCGTGCCTTGGCGCCTCGCCAACTCACGCCGCGGAATCCGCATACCTCGATATCGATTCACCGTACGCCCCCAGCGCGACGATCTCCAGCGGCACATTGATCGCCCTCGCGGCGCTGGGCGGCGCGTCGATCCTCAGCAAGCAATTCGAGGATGACGAGCGGATGGCCCGCCTGCTCGACGGCTCGCCGATCGACGGGGCGATGGACATCGGCAACGTCTACGGCGACGGTGTATGCCTCGGCGCTTCGACACTGTGCCTCATGCTCGCCGGCCGCATGGCGGGCAACCATGACGCATACGCGCTCGCCGGGACCTCGCCCTCTCTCTCGCCGCGACCAGCGCGATCGTCTGGACGCTCAAACAGCACGCGCCCGAACGGTGGGCCGTACTCGTTCCCCTCGGGGCATACGGCGGTCGGCTTCTCGATCGAATTCTAGGCAGGCAGCGCCGCGAGCGACTCGTCGAGGAGCTCGACGGGCGCGCGGACGGGGATCGCTCGCGGCTCCTCGCCGCGCTTCTTCGCCTCGACGACGAAGCGGCGACGGAGCATGTCCATGAGCTGGATGCGGCAGACCGGGCAGGCGGTGGCGACGAGATCCGGTCCGGCCATGGCGACCGAGTCCATCTTGCGTTCGCCGATCGCGGCCGACACCCCTGCGTGAGCGACGGTGAAGGCTCCCCCGCCCCCGCAGCAGAGGTCGGCGTCGGGCATCGCAACGTACCGCCAGCCGGGCAGCGCCCGGAGGATCGCCTCCGGCTGCCAGTCCACCCCCTGGCCTCGGTTGAGGTGGCAGGGAAGGTGATACGTCACGACGGGGCGCCAGTCGGATTCCGCGCCGCCAGGCCTCCCCCTTTCGTCATCGACCGCCTTCGGGCCGGTTGCCCCCGCTTCGTCGTTTCCTCCTCCCGCCGCCGCCTCGAAGACCGCCGCCGGGTCCGGCCGGTCGTCGACGTAGCCGAGAAGCTCGGCGACGAGCTCGTTGATGTCGCGGACGCGTCCCTCGACGGTCCGCCTCCAGAGGTCTGCTTCCCTGGGAAACCGCCCCCCGGACGGCGCAGGGGCCGTATCGCGGACGAACTCCTCCGCGTCCCCGTCCCACCGGACGGTGAAGTAGCCGTCCCCGGTGACATCGAAGAGGCGCGGGAAATCCTCCCGCAGCGCCGTCCCGCCGGTCGAGCAGGAGGTGACGATCCAGTCGTACTCGTGCCCGTCGAGCCGCTCCATCGCGGCCACGGCCGCGCGCCGCGCCCCGTCGATGTCCCCCGCGTAATAGACGGGCGCCCCGCAGCAGAGCTGGTCCTTCGGGGCGACGACGTCCACGCCGAGACGGTTCAGCACGCAAACGATCGCCCGCGCCTCCTCGGGGAAGAAGTGGTTGACCGCGTGGCCCACGAAGAAGTATGCGCGGCGCCCCTCGGCGAGGTTGCGCTCGCGGGCCGTGCGCACGCGCGCGAGGAGATCGGCCGTCGCCGGGTCGTGCACCGCGGCCTCGTCCCGGCCCCCCGGCGCATCCTTCCCCCCGGAAGAAACCGCCCCCGTCGCGGAGAGATTGGCATCCGCCGCCCGCGAGAGCTCCGCGGCATCTGCAAGGAAGGGCCTCGCAGCCGGCAGGGGTATCGATCGGTCGCGCGACCAGCCGACGAGCGGGAAGAGGGGCGAGAAGGCGCTCCGGGCGCCGACGCCGTGCAGGGGCCCCCGTCGCGTGATCCGCAGGGCCCGCAAGGCCTTGAAGAGGATGTTGTCCATGCCGCCGAGGAGCCCGAGGGCCAGCCGCTTGAGGCGCGGGATCCGCCCCCGCCGGGCCAGCTCGGCCCGGACGGCCATGACGATCTCGTCGGCGCGCATCCCCGAGGGGCAGTTCTCCTCGCAGGTCATGCAGTGGAGGCAGAGATCGAAGATCCGCTGCATCTCCCGTTCGTCGACGTCCTCGCCGCGGAAGAAGGCCTCGGCCAGCTCCACCTTCCCCCGCGCCCCGGCCTGCTCCTCGCGCAAAACGTCGAAGACGGGGCAGACGGCCCGGCAGTTCCCGCAGCGGTTGCAGAGCAGGAGGTCGCGGGTCACGTCCCGTCCGGCCGTTTCTCTCTTGTTTCGGGTGTCCTTCACGATCCACGTCCCTACGGCAACATGATCCCCGCCGGATCGAAGATCCGCCGGATCCCGTCCCACAGTCCGCTCTCGATGCGCGCCTGTTCGAGAAAGGCGTCCGCCCCCGGCCGTTCCGCGGCGAAGGAGGCGATCGCATCACGGTGCACGAGCCTCAGCGACGCATCGCCGCCCGCGACGCGCAAGAGGCCTATCGCACAATGCCGCCCGCTCACGGCGCGCGCCGCGAGGAGCGAATCCAGCTCCGGCGCCGCTCCGAGGATCGCCGCGTCGCCGGGATCGTTTCCGGTTACCGCAGGAGCCGCTCTCACGGCGAACCGGATGTCGGGCGAGAAGGACCGCCAGGAGATCGTCCCGGGCGCATCGGGCTGATCGGATGCACCCGGCGCGTCCACGGCGCCGTCGTGCGCGAGCCAGAGGGCGCCTCCGCCCTCGTCGACCCGCCCTGCGGCGAGGAGAGCGAATCGCGCGAGACGCGCCCATGCATCCTCCCCGCACGTCTCCGCGCCGCCTCCCGTCCCCGGGACGCCGAGAAGCTCCGCCAGCAGGGCCGCCTCGTCGCCTGCGGCCGGCGAGAAAAGCTCGACCGCGAGTATCGCGCCGCCGGCAGGCGGCAGGCCGAGCGTCTCCGCCGCGAGGGCGGCCGCCGCGTTCGCGTAGAAAACGATCGAGAGGGGGCGCATGGCCCGGACGATCCGCCGACCCGCCTCCTCGAGCGCCTCCGCCTCCCCGCGGACCGCGACGCGCATACGCGTCGCCGGCTCGGGATAGAGGCGCACCGTGACCCCGGGGGTCATCCCGCAGACACCTCCCGCGCCGGCGAGCAGGCCGGCGATCTCGTAGCCGGCCACGTCCTTGACCGCACGGGAACCGGTCCGGACGAGCGCCCCGGCGGGGGTCGCGATCTCGACGGAGAGGATCGATTCGCGCAGCGGGCCGAACCGGCCGTCCGCCGCGCCCCGCATCCCCGCCATGACGAGCCCGGCGATGGTCTCCTCCCCCGACGAAACCGGCGGCTCGTACGGGAAGAAGAGCCCTTCGGCGGCCGCGGCCCGGCGCAGCTCGCCGAGCGTCGCCCCGCCGCCGCAGACGGCGAGCAGATCGGCGCGCGACACCTCCAGGACGCCGCCGAGCCGGGCGTGCCCGGCGAGGACCGTCGCCGGGCCGCCGATCCGGCCGATCTCCTCCGCTCCGCCCAGGGGCTCGAGATCGAGGGCCGAGCGCGGCGTTTCCCTCGTGAACGGGCTCTCGAGCAGACCCACGCGCAGATCGACGCCGCCGCTCCGCCGCTCCGAGCAGGCCCGGAGGAACGCGGCGGCCTCGGCGGGGCGCCCCGGGGCGAACGTATGGCGGCAGCGCTCCACGGGCTTACCCCCCGACGCCCACGTATCCGAGCACGAGGGTGATGCTGAGGATGCTGAGCAGCGTCGAGGCGACGACGCCGAAGGCGACCATCCGCGGTTTGCAGTCGTACTCGGTGGCGTAGACGACCATGTTGACCGCCGTCGGCATCGACGCCTCGACAAGGAGCACCTTCTCGAGAATCGGCTCGAACTCGAGGAACGCGAGAAGGATCAGCGCGACGGCGAATCCGCCACCGATGCGCAGGAACGCGGCCACGAGGCCGTCGGCGATCTCCCGGCCCCCGATCGGGCACGCCGTGTCCTCGACCGCCCCGGCGGCGCAATCGTCCGCGCCTCCGGAAATTGCCCCCGCGGCCGCCTTCGCCCGCATGCCGCGGATCATCCCCGTCACGAGCCGTTCGAGCTGCATGCCGAGAAGGATGAGGCCGATCGGGATCGCCGCCTGCCCGACGAGATCGATCATCTTCATCATCGGCCCGGGCGGCAATGCGTCGGAGGCGACGAGCACGCGGGAGAGGACGATCGACCAGATGATCGGCACGCCGAGCATCGTCCTGACCGCCGCTGCGATCGAGCGCCGCCCCGCGCTCGCCACGACGATCCCCACGGTTGACTGGAAGATCGAGCTGCAGACGACGTAGAGGGTGGCGTAGACGAACCCCTTCTCCCCGAAGGCGAGCATGCAGAGGGGAATGCCGTAGAAGCCGCTGTTCATGAACGTCGAGACGATCGAGAGGGCGCTCCGCTCGACGCGGTCGCGCCGCATGAGGAACCCGGCCCCCTGCGAGACGGCGAGGATCGTCCCCATGACGGCGCCGACGAAGAGGAGGACATGGAACACCATCCCCGTCTCCACATCCGCGCGCGCCATCGCTGAGAAGACGAGGGCGGGCGTGAGGATGTAGAGCTGCGTGCGCGAGAAGACCCGCTCCTCCACGCCGCCGACGAGGCGCAGAACGACGCCGAGGGCGATGACGAAGAAGACGGGGAGGATGATGTCGGTGATGATCACGTCGGTCCGGCTCCGGTCGAAGGTACGGCGGCGCGCCGGCGGCAGCTCGCGCCGCCCGGCGCAACGGGGAGAAGATAACACGCCGCGGGCCCGGGGTGAAAGGGTTCGCCGCGAATCAGGCGCCGGACAGCAAGAAGCCGCCCGCGGGGGGCGGCTTCCCGTCTATTCCGGCCGTCTGCGAGGCTACTCTTTCTTTCCGTCGGCGGGCGCCTCCCCGGCGGCCTCCCCGGCCTCCGGGGTCTCCTCGCCGGCTTCCGCCTCCGCCGCCGCGGCTTCCGCCGCTTTCGCCTCGGCCTCGGCGGCCTCCTCGGCTGCCTTCGCGGCCGCCGCTTCCTCCGCCGCCTTCTTCGCCGCGGCCTTCGCCTTGATGGTCGGGCTCTCGGGCACGTCGATCTTGCGGTAGGTCTTCCGCGAGGCCGTCTTCTTCCGGCCCTGGTCGTTCTCGCCGAGGAGCTCGAGGATGGCCGTATCGGCGGCGTCGCCCTTGCGGACGCCCGTCCGCAGGATCCGGGTGTACCCGCCCGGCCGCTCCTTGAAGCGCGGACCGATCTCGTCGAAGAGCTTGCGGAGCACGGCATGGTCGTGCACGGTCTTGGCGACGTGACGCCTGTCGGCGAGGGTGCCGCGACGCGCGAACGTGATTATCCTCTCGGCCAGACGGCGGGCCTCTTTCGCCTTCGGCGTCGTCGTCCGGATCCGCTCCCGGAGGAACAGGGAGGTGACCATGTTGCCGAGCATCGCCTTGCGGTGGGACGCGGTACGACCCAGCTTTCTTCCGTCCCGGTTGTGTCGCATTACTCGTTCTCCTCTTCCTCGTTCTTCTTGCCGCCGGCGATGGTATCGACGTCCATGCCCAGGTGCAGTCCCATCCCCTCGAGGATGTCGATGATCTCCTTCAGGCTCTTGCGGCCGAAATTTCGGTACTTGAGCATGTCGCTCTCCGACTTCCCGACGAGCTCGCCGAGCGACTTGATGTTCGCCGCCTTGAGGCAGTTCGACGACCGCACCGAGAGCTCGAGCTCCTCGACGCTCCTGTTCAGCAGATCGCGCATCCGCTCGATCTCCTCGTCGACTATCTCCTCGGACTCCTCGATCGGCTCCTCGTCGAAATGGATGAAGAAGAGCATGTGATCCTTGAGGATCTTCGCGGCGAAGCCGAGCGCGTCCTCGGGAGCGACGCTCCCGTCGGTGGTGATCGCCAGCTCGAGCGAATCGTAATCGGTCTTCTGCCCCACTCGCGTGTTGCTGACCGTGTAGTTGACGGCCCGCACGGGGCTGAAGTTCGCGTCGATCGGAATCAGGCCGATCTCGTAATCGTCGAGATTGTGCATCTCCGCCGCCACGTATCCGCGGCCGTGCCCGATCAGGACGTCCATCTTCACGGGCACCTTCTCGGTGCAGGTGGCGATCACCTGATCCTGGTTGAGGATCTCGATGTCGCCGTCCGTCTTGATGTCGGCGGCCGTGATCTCGCCCTTCTTGTTCGTGTCGATGTGCAGGAACTTCGGCTCGTCCGAGTGCATCACGACGATGAGCTGCTTGAGATTGAGGACGATGTCGGTCACGTCCTCCTTCACGCCCTTGATCGTGGAGAACTCGTGGAGCACGCTCTTGATCTTGACGGCCGTCACCGCGGCCCCCTGGATCGAAGAAAGCAGGGTGCGACGGAGAGCGTTGCCGATCGTGTTTCCGAATCCACGCTCGAGCGGCTCGACGGTGAACCGGGCGAACGTCGGCGTCGCTGCAGCCTCGTCCATCACGATTTCCTTCGGCATCAGCAGGTTGCGCCATTTCATCGAAGCATTCCTCCTTGCTCGGCCGGTTCCGGCGTCACGCCGCCGGCCTGCAGGCATGCAACGTCACGTTATTTGGAGTACAGCTCCACGATCAGGTTCACCTCGATGGGAACAGGGATAACGTCCCTCGTGGGCTCCTCGACGTAGACACCTTCCTTCTTGGTGACGTCCACGGAGATGTACGGAACGGTGCCGCGGCTTCCGTATTTCTTCAGGCTGTCCTCGATGACGAGCAGACTCCCGCTCTTCTCGCGTACGCTCACCCGGTCGTTTGGGGAGAGACGGAAGGACGGGATGTTGACCGTCCGGCCGTTCACCTCGAAATGGCTGTGCAGGATGAGCTGCCTCGCCGCTCCACGCGACGGCGCGAATCCCATCCGGTAGACCATGTTGTCGAGGCGGCTCTCCAAAAGACGCATCAGGTTGTCGCCGGTGACCCCCTTCATGCCGGCTGCCTCCCTGAAATAATTGCGGAACTGCCGCTCCAGGAGATGATACATGCGGCGCAGCTTCTGCTTCTCGCGAAGCTGGATGCGGTAGTTGCTCCGCCGGCTGAAACGGGATCGTCCGTGTTCGCCGGGCGGGTAGTTCCGCTTCTCGAGCGCGCAGCGCTCGGAATAGCAGCGATCGCCCTTCAGGAAGAGCTTCTCGCCCTCCCTGCGGCAGAGTTTGCATTTCGGGCCGGTATACCGTGCCATGAACCGAAAACCTCCCCGGCCGTCTTGCGGCCGTCTCTCAGTGCTTCCTCGCGCGTGCCGCCACGGGCGCCATGCGCTTTACACACGGCGGATCGTTCTCCCCCGATGGGGGCCGCGGGTCTCCGCCGGAACCCCGCCTCGTCGGCGCCCCTAGAGGCGACGGCGCTTCTTCTGTCGCACCCCGTTGTGCGGCAGCGGCGTGCAGTCCTTGATTCCCGCCACGTCGAGCCCGCTCGCGCGCAGCGACCTGATCGCCGCCTCGCGCCCCGGGCCGGGGCCCTTGATCCAGGCCTCCACCTTCTTCATCCCCATCGACATCGCCTCGCGGGCCACGGTCGAAGCGGCCTGCTGGGCCGCGAACGGAGTGCTCTTCCGGGAGCCCTTGTATCCGAGCTTGCCGGGGCTGCACCACGCGACGACTGCGCCCTCGCGATCGGTGATCGTGATGATCGTGTTGTTGAACGTTGACTTGACGTGCGCCACGCCGTAGGCGTCCACCTTCTTCGCTTTCTTCTTCTTCGACCGCGTCGGTCGAGCCACGCTGGGACCTCCCTGTGCTTTGCCGTCTCGTTTCGTCTTCTCCGGCAGTGCGACGCGCCGGGGCCGGATATGCGTGGAAAGCGATCGCTCCCCCGCGCCGCCGTCGCCGGTCCGTCACCGGAACGCGCTACTTCTTGCGCTTGGCCCCGGGACGATTCTTCGGGCCCTTGCGGGTGCGGGCGTTGGTGTGCGTCCGCTGGCCGTGCACCGGCAGGCCGTGCCGGTGACGCAGGCCGCGGTAGCAACCGATGTCCATCAAGCGCTTGATGTTCATCGTGACCTCGCTCCGCAGGGATCCCTCGATCTTGTAATCGTTTTCGATGATATCCCGAAGCTTGACCGTCTGATCCTCGGTCAGATCCCTCGTTCTCGTGCTGAACGGCACCCTGGCCTTGCCGCAAATCTCGCGGGCGCTCGACCGGCCGATGCCGAATATATACGTCAGCGCGACCTCGATATGTTTGTTGTCGGGAATGTCGACTCCGACTAAACGCGCCACGGAACTGCTCCTTTCAAGAATGTAACGCCGCGAGCCTTCAGCCCTGGCGCTGCTTGTGCTTCGGGTTCTTCTTGCAGATGACCCGCAGCACACCCTTTCGCCGGATGATCTTGCAATCCGGACACATCTTCTTTACCGAGCTTCGTACCTTCATCGTCGTCGCTTTCTGCTGGTCCCGCCCGCGGGACGGGAGCGTCATACCGATCGAATCGTCGCCGTACCGATCACTTGTACCGGTAGGTTATCCTTCCGCGCGAAAGATCGTAGGGGCTCAGCTCGAGCGCGACACGGTCACCGGGCAGGATCCGGATGAAATGCATCCGCATCTTGCCGGAGACGTGGCAGAGCACGATGTGCCTGTTCTCGAGCTCCACCCTGAACATCGCGTTCGGAAGGGCCTCGACGACCTTGCCTTCGACCGGTATACCCTTCTGTTTGGCCATATGGTATTCTCTCCGACCCTTCGGTCCGTTCATCCCGTCATCCGCCGCCCGACCATCCGTCTTTCACGTCCAGGGCGCCGACGGACTCAGCGCGTGAGTATTTCGGGATCCCCGTCCGTGACGGCGATCGTGTCTTCGAAGTGGCAGGACAACGCCCCGTCAACGGTGACGTACGTCCAGTTGTCCTTCTTCGTCAGGACCTCGTACGTCCCGACGTTGATCATCGGCTCGAGAGCCAGCACCATTCCCGCCTCGAGGATGGGGCCCTCGCCCGGCGAACCGAAATTCGGGATCTGCGGCTCCTCGTGCATCCGCCGTCCGATCCCGTGCCCCACGAGAACCCGCACGACCGAATACCCGTGCCGCTCCGCGTGTGTCTGAACCGCGTGGGAGATGTCCGAAAGATGGTTCCCCGCCCGGGCCTTGTCAATACCCAGGTCGAGCGCCTCTTTCGTCACCCGTATCAGCCGCCGCGGCTCCTCTCCGATTTCCCCGACCGGGAAGGTCCGGGTCGCGTCGGAGTAGAATCCGTCCCGAACGGCCCCCATGTCGATTCCGACGATGTCCCCCTCCTCGAGGCGGCGATCGCCGGGAATCCCGTGGACGACCTGCTCGTTCACCGATGCGCAGATCGTCGCAGGGTACCCCTGGTACCCCTTGAATGCCGGCTCGGCGCCGCGGGAGCGGATGAACTCCTCGGCCGCCCGATCGAGCTCGGCCGTCGAGACGCCGGCGACGACCATCTTCTCCATCTCGAGAAAACAGTCCTTGAGGATCTCGCCGCTCAGGCGCATGAGATCCAGCTCTCGCGACGTCTTTATACCGATCATTTCAGCAGGCGGAGTATCTCCGCCGTGATATCGTCCATGTCCCCCGCGCCGTCGACGGTCACGAGGCCGCCCGCGCGGCGGAAGTAATCCACGACCGGGGCCGTCTGCGCCTCGTAGACGTCGAGGCGGCGGCGCACCGTCTCCTCCTCGTCGTCGGGGCGCTTGACCAGGTTGCCGCCGCACCTGGCGCAGATTTCTCCGGCGTCCGGCATGGTCGCCAGGTTGAATACCGCCTTGCACGCGGGGCAGACCCGCCGGCTCGTGAGCCTGCCGACGATCACCTCCGGGTCGACGTCGACGAGCAGCGCCCTGTCGACGGCGATCTTCCGCTCCGCGAGCATCGCGGACAGCGCCTCGGCCTGCGGAAGGGTCCGCGGGAACCCGTCGAGAATCCAGCCGGTGTCGCCGAGCGTCTCGAGCTCCACCGCGATGAGACCGAGCATGAGATCGTCGGGGACGAGCAGGCCGTCCCTCATGTAGCGCTCTGCCTCGACGCCGAGCGGCGTCTTGTTCGCGACCGCCTCGCGGAGAAGATCGCCGGTCGAAAGGTGTCTCAGGCCGAGCGCGTCGGCGACGCGCGAGGCCTGCGTTCCCTTGCCCGAACCGGGCGGCCCGATGATGACGATATGCATTCCCGCCACGACGATCGCCTTTCCGTTATCTCCTGCCGCGCAGGCGCCCCTTCTTCATGAAACCGTCGTAGTGCCTCATGAGAAGGTGCGTCTCGATCTGCTGCAGCGTGTCGAGCATGACGCCGACCACGATCAAGAGACCCGTGCCACCGAAGTAGAAGGGGAGGTTTCCCCTCCGCATCAGGATGTCCGGCAGGATCGCGATGAACGCGAGGAAGAATGCTCCCGGCAGCGTCACGCGGGTCAGGATCCGGTCGATGTAGTCGCTCGTCCGTTTTCCCGGGCGTATGCCGGGGATGAATCCGCCGTACTTCTTCATGTTGTCGGCCAGATCCACGGGATTCAGGATTATGGCCGTGTAGAAGTACGTGAAGAAGATGATGATGATCGCGTACAGCGACAGGTAGAACCACGATCCCGGCGAGAGGATCGTCTGCACCCACCCGATCGCCTCGCTCCCCCTGAGGAAGGGCAGCGTCGCGAGGGTGCTCGGGAAGGTCATGATCGCCTGGGCGAAGATGATCGGGATGACGCCCGCGGTGTTGACCCGCAGCGGGATGTACTGCGCGCGGCCGCCGTACACGCGGCGGCCGACGATCCGCTTGGCGTACTGCACCGGGATCCGGCGCTGTCCCTGCGTGATCAGGATGACGCTCGCGATCACGCAGACCATCACGACGAGGAGCAGCACGAGCCGGAAGGGCGTGATGTTGCCGAGCTTCAGGGCCCGCCACGTGTTCAGGAAATCGGCGGGGTACCGGGCGATGATGCCGATCATGATGATCAGGGAGATGCCGTTGCCGATCCCGCGCTCGGAGATCTGCTCGCCGAGCCACATGACGAAGATCGTGCCGGACGTCATCGTGATCATCGTGAGCAGCCTGAAGGGCAGCCCGCCGAAGGGCACCACCGAGACGCCCCCGACGTTCATGTTCTCGAGGAAGAGCGCGATGCCGATCGACTGGATGAGGGCCAGGCCGACCGTGCCGTACCGCGTGTACTGCGTGATCTTCTTCCGCCCCTCCTCGCCCTCCTTCGCCAGCTTCTCGAAGTAGGGGATGACCGCCTGCAGCAGCTGGAGGATGATCGACGCGCTGATGTACGGCATGATGCCGAGCGCGAAGATCGTGGCCCTGCTCAGGTTGCCGCCCGCGAAGAGGTCGTAGAGGGCGAAGATCGTCCCCTGCTGGCTCTGGAAGAAGGCCTTCAGCGCGATCGGGTTGACTCCGGGGGTCGTGATGTGGCCGCCGATGCGGTAGACGATCAGCAGAGCGACCGTGAACAGGATCCGCCGCTTGAGCTCCGGAATATTGAAAATATCCTGAAACTTCTTGATCATCGGCCATGCTCCTGCGTGTCCGAACCGGGAACCGGCCCGCCGGATACGAGACTGATCGAGCCGCCCGCGTCGCGGATGGCCTTCGCGGCGGACGCGCTGACGGCGTCGACCTCGACGGTGAGAGCCACCTTCAGCTCCCCGCGGCCCAGGACCTTGACGGGAACGGCCGCCTTCTTGAGCAGGCCCGCGTCGAGGAGCGCCTTCCGGTCGACTGTCGTCCCCGCGTCGAACCGGTTGAGCCCGTCGAGGTTGACCACCTGGAAGGTCTTCCTGAAGATGTTGGTGAACCCGCGCTTCGGCACGCGCCGCTGCAGCGGCATCTGCCCGCCCTCGAACCAGGGGGGCACGCCGCCGCCGGAGCGGGACTTCTGTCCCTTGTGTCCCCGCGTGGCGGTCTTTCCGTGCCCGGAGCCGGGTCCGCACGCGACCCGTTTCCTCTTCTTCACGGCGCCGCGCGCCGGGCTGATATCGTTGAGCTTCATCTCGCTGGTCTCCTTGCCTTCCGGTCAGCCACCTATGCCGTCTCGCCGCCCGCCGCGGGCTTCTCCGCCGGTTTCCCGACGACGGTGAATCCCGCCGATCCCGCCGATGCCTGCGGCACGTCCTTCGCGTCGATCTCCTCGACGGTCACGAGGTGGCGCACCTTGGCGAGCATGCCGCGGATCTGCGGCGTGTCCTTCTTGTAGAGGGTGCGGTAGTTCCGCTTGAATCCCAGCGCCTGCATGACACGCTTGTGCTTCTGCTCCTGGGACCCGATGATGCTCCGCACCTGCGTCATTTTCAGCATCTTGGCCATCTGAATTCCTCGCTGTCGTGGTCGTTCCGGCGATGATCGCGCCCCGTCCGGGAGGCGTTCGCCGGGTGCGCCGTCATTCCGGCGCGGCCTCGGTCTCCTGCTGCGCCTCGGCGACGACGGGCTTCTCCTCGATGAGGAAGAGCTTGCCGATCGATATGCCGCGGCGTTTCGCGACGTCCTTTGCGCTCTTCAGGCTCTTGAGCCCCGCGAGGGTCGCCTTGACCATGTTGTGCGGGTTGTTGGAGCCCAGCGATTTCGTCAGGATGTCCTTCACCCCGGCGACTTCGAGCACCGAGCGGACACCGCCGCCGGCGATGACCCCGGTACCGGGAGATGCCGGCTTCAGGAGCACTCTCGCGGCGCCGAACCGGCCGACCACCTTGAAGGGGATCGTTCCGCCGACCATGGGGATCTTCATCATGTCGCGCCGCGCCGCTTCGTTGGCCTTGCGGATCGCGTCGCTGATCTCGTTCGCCTTGCCGAGACCGATGCCGACCTTGCCCATGCCGTCGCCGACGGCGACGAGAGCGTTGAAACTGAACCTGCGACCGCCCTTCACGACCTTCGCGACCCGGTTGATATGGATGGTCTGCTCGAGAAACTCGGGCGCCGTGTCGTCTCGCCGTTTTCTGTCGTATCTCACCAGAATACCCCCGTGGGTGAACGATCCGGCAGGCCGCCGGACCGCCGCCCCCTAGATTTCAAGCCCGTTCTTCCGGGCGGCTTCGGCCAGCGCGGCGACGCGGCCGTGGTAGAGATATCCACCGCGGTCGAAACACGCCTTGCTGATACCCTTCTCTTTCGCCAGTTCGGCGATACGTTCGCCGACGGCGATGGAACGGCGGAATTTCAGGCTCGCGGGACGGGCGTCCTTCTTCTTGCCGCCCTTCTTCTTCCCGCCCTCCTGTTCGTCCGCCTTCGCGGCCGGCTCGATCGTCGGCAGTTCCAGCCGGAGACTCGACGCGGACGCGAGCGTCCGGCCCGCCTCGTCGTCGATCAACTGAGCGTAGATATGGTTGAGGCTCCGGTAGACGGCCAGCCTCGGCACGTCGGGGGTCCCGGCGACCTTCCGCCGCACGCGCGCGTGGCGCCTCCGCCTCGCTTCTCTCTTCTCGCCGTGTACGTCTCTCACGTGAATCCACTCCCGTTAACGTCGGCCGATCCGCCGACCATGCGGCGGCGGCCGGTTCGCGCCCGACCTAGAAACCGCTCCCGACGGTGGCCTTTCCGGACTTGCGGCGCACCTGCTCGCCCGCGTACCGAATCCCCTTGCCCTTGTAAGGCTCGGGCGGACGGAACGACCGGATCTCTGCCGCCACCTGGCCGACCTTCTGCTTGTCGATTCCGCTGACCTCGATCTTCTTCAGGTCGGGAACCTGTATCGAGATGCCCTCGATCGCTTCGTAGTGGACCGGGTGGCTGTATCCGAGCTGGAGGACCAGCGCATTGCCCTTGAGTTCCGCGCGGTACTCGACGCCCTCGATCTCGAGCTTCTTCGTGAACCCCTCGGACACGCCCGTCACCATGTTCGCGACGAGTGTCCGGGTGAGGCCATGAAGCGATTTGTGCGTCTTCTGCTCGGTCGGACGCCTGACCGTGATCTCCGCATCCGACACCTCGACGATCATGTCGGGGTGCAGCGTGCGATCGAGCTCGCCCTTGGGCCCCTTCACGGTGATGTGGTTGCCCTTGATGGCCACCTGCACACCGGCCGGAATCGGAACCGGATTCTTCCCCACTCGTGACATAGCGTTTCTGAACCTCCATGAACGGCGGCACCGCGCGGCGTCCGCCCCGCCGGCACACGTCCGGCTACCAGATATGGCAGAGAACCTCGCCCCCGACGCCCATTCGGCGGGCCTCCTTGTCCGTGACCACGCCCTGCGAGGTGGAAAGGATCGCCGTCCCGTACCCGCCCATCACGCGAGGAAGAGTGCTCTTGTCGACGTAGACCCGCCGGCTCGGCTTGCTGATCCGCCTCATCCCCTCGATGGCGCTGCTCTTGTCCTCGTTGTACTTCAGATAGATCCGCAGCATGCCCTGCGGACCGTCGTCGATGAACCGGACGTTCCGGACATACCCGCCGGCGATCATGATCTTCGCGATCCTCGCCTTGATCCTGGACGCGGGAACGTCGACGTGTGCCTTGTGCACCTGGATGCCGTTGCGCACCCTGGTCAACAGATCGGCGATAGGGTCGGTCATCATCGTGTTCTCACCTCACGGTTGTCTATTCGTGCCATTTCTCTACCAGCTCGCCTTTACGACGCCGGGGATCTTCCCCTGCAGCGCGAGCTCCCGGAAACAGATGCGGCAGATGCCGAACCTGCGGATGTACGCTCTCGGCCGCCCGCAACGACTGCAGCGGTTGTACTTCCTCACGTTGAACTTCGGCTGTTTCTTCGCCTTCGCTATCAAGCACTTCTTGGCCACGAAAGCCTCCTCGTGTATCTCAGGTCTTGCGAAGCGGCATGCCGAGAAGCACTATCAGCTCCCGGGCTTCCTCGTCGGTCTTCGCGCTCGTGACGATCGTGATGTCCATGCCGAGAACCTTCACGATCTTGTCGTAGTCGATCTCGGGAAATATGGTGTGTTCCTTCACGCCGAACGTGTAGTTTCCGCGCCCGTCGAAACTCTTCGGGCTCAGCCCCCGGAAATCGCGGATCCGCGGGATCGCGACGTTCACGAGCCGGTCGAAGAACTCCCACATGAAGGCCCCGCGCAGCGTGACGCGGCAACCGATCGGCATGCCGGCGCGGAGCTTGAACCCCGCGATCGCCTTCTTCGCGCGGGTGATGCAGGGCATCTGGCCCGTGATGGCGCCCAGATCCTTCACCGCGGCTTCGAGCAACTTGGCGTCGTTGATCGCCTCGCCGACGCCGATGTTGACGACGATCTTCTGCATCCGCGGCACCTGCATGACGTTCGAGTAATTGAACTTCTTCATGAGCTCCGACACGACCGAATCGTCGTATCGCGCCCTCACGTTCGGCTTGTTCTTTGTCTCAGCCATTCTACTCACCGTTCACGAGTAAAAGCCCTGGCCGGCCGGCACGGCCGACGTATCTCTAATCCTCGTCGCTCAGGGTTTCGTTGCACTTCTTGCAGCTCCGCACCTTGCGCCCGTCCGCGAGCTTCGCCGAGATCGTACGCGTGGTCTTGCCGCACTTCGGACAGATCAGCATCACGTTCGAGGCGTCGATGGGCGCCTCCTTCTCGACGATGCCGCCCTGCTGACCCTGCTGCTGCTGGCGCGTGTGCCGTTTGACGAGGCGCACCTTCTCGACGATGATGCGATTGGTCTCGGGAAATACCTTGAGGACTTTCCCCTCGAGGCCGCGCTCGTTCCCCGTGACGACCCTCACCATATCGTTCTTTTTCACCTTCATCGTTGTGTCCGTCCGATATTAGATGACTTCCGGAGCCAGCGAGACGATCTTCATGAACCGCTTCTCCCGGAGCTCCCTTGCAACGGGCCCGAAGATACGGGTCCCGACCGGTTCGCGCTGCTCGTTCACGACGACCGCCGCGTTCTGATCGAACCGGATGTAACTTCCGTCCCTGCGCCTGACTTCCTTCGTCGTGCGTACGATCACGCACTTGACGACCTGCCCCTTCTTGATACCGCCGCCGGGCATCGCCACACGAACGGAAGCGCTGATGATGTCGCCGACCGAGGCATAGCGCCGCCTGGTGCCACCAAGCACCTTGATGCACCGGATGCTCTTTGCCCCCGAATTGTCGGCGACGACCAGATTCGTCTGCATCTTGATCATCGTTATTCCGCTCCTACTGTGCCCGTTCGATGACTTCGACGACCCGCCAGCGCTTCAGCCGGCTCAGCGGTCTCGTGGACATGACCCTGACGCGGTCGCCGATGTGACAGTCGTTCTCCGCGTCGTGCGCGTGGATTTTCTGCGTCTGCTTCACCGTCTTCTTGTACACCGGATGCTTGAAGAGACGCTCGACAGCGACGGTGACGGTCTTGTCCATCTTGTCGCTGACAACCCACCCGATCAGGGTCTTTCTGGGTTTTCTCTTCTCCATGCTTTCTCCTCGCGACTCCCGGGCGTCTCTCGCCCCGTGGCGGCCTTACGCCTCGCTGTCCTGCGCAGGGCGCGCCGCGGGGATCTCGTCCCCGTCCACGCCGAGCTTCTCGTTGATGATCGTCTTCACCCGAGCGAGCTCGCGCCTCGTGACGCGCACCTGCAGGGGATTGTCGAGACGCTTGATGGAAAGCTGAATCCTCTGCCGTGCGAGGTCCTCGAGGAGGTCCCGCTCGCGGGAACGAAGCTCGTCCAGCGTCATCTCTCTCAGTTCAACTGCCTTCATTGTGCAACCGTCCGGATCTTTCTCCGACTCACCCGGCCCCGCCGATCATGCGCGGCGGAACCCCGACCGCCGCCGTTAGCCGGCCACCTTCCCGGTGGCGACACGGCGGACGAACTTCGTCCTGATTGGGAGCTTCGCGCCCGCGAGCTCCATGGCCCGCTTTGCCATCTTCGGCTCGACGCCTTCGAGCTCGAAGAGGATGCGGCCCGGCTTCACGACGGCGACCCAGTACTCCGGGGCGCCCTTGCCCTTGCCCATGCGCGTCTCCGCAGGCTTCACGGTCACCGGCTTGTCCGGGAAGATGCGGATCCACAGCTTCCCCTGACGGCTGATGTGCCGCATGATCGCCACGCGAGCCGCCTCGATCTGGCGGTTCGTGAGCCAGGCGGGCGCCTCGGCCTGCAGGGCGAACTCGCCGAAGCTGATACTGGAGCCCCGGTAGGCCTTTCCCTTCATCCGGCCCCGCTGCTGCTTGCGGTATTTCGTGCGTTTCGGCATCAACATGGCTCTTCAACCTCTCTGCTGTCGTCCGTTCCCGGTCATCGCCCGCGGGAGGACTCCTCGATCGCCGTCTCGCTCATCTTGCGGCGGAAGTCCTTCGGGAAGACCTCGCCGGTGTAGATCCACACCTTCACGCCCACCGTTCCGTAGGTGGTGAACGCCGTCGACTGCGCGTAGTCGATGTCGGCGCGGAGCGTGTGCAGGGGAACGCGCCCGTCCATGTATCCCTCGGTGCGGGACATCTCGGCGCCACCGAGACGGCCGGAGCACTTGATCTTGATACCCTCGGCCCCCATCCGCATCGCCGATCCGATCGCCTTCTTCATGGCGCGGCGGAAGGAGACCCGCTGGACGAGCTGTCCGGCTATGTGCTCGGCGACGAGCTGCGAGTTCAGCTCGGGCCGCTTCACTTCCTTGATATCGATGTTGACGTTGCGTTTCGTCAGGTGGGCCAGCTCCTCGCTGAGGAAATCGACTTCGGCGCCCTTCCGACCGATGACCATGCCGGGGCGCGCCGTATAGATATGGACCCTGACCTTGTCGCCTCGACGTTCGATCTCGACCTTGGAAACGCCCGCCCGGGCGAGCCGCTTCTTGATATAGCGGCGTATCATGACGTCTTCCTCGAGCCACGCGGCGAAGTTTTTCCTCGTGAACCACTTGGAATCCCATGTACGGTTGATTCCGAGCCTCAACCCTACGGGATGTGTCTTCTGACCCAAGTTCTCCTCCCTCGACTGACGATTCGCTCTTCGATGTGCGCGGGGGACGGTTCGTCCTCGGCCCGCGCGTGGCGCTGTTACTTTTCCGTCTTCTTCGCGGCCGGCTTCTTCCGCCCGCCGGCCGGCTTCTTCGCGGCCGCCCTCTTCGGCGCGGACTTCTTCGGCGTCGTCTTTCTCGCCGCGGTCTTCTTCGCCGCGGTCTTCTTTCCGGCCGTCTTCTTCGACGCCTTCTTCTCGGTCTTGCCGCCGGCGGCCTCTCCGGGCTCCTCGCCGGTGAACTCGACCGTGACCGTGATATGGCTGCTCCGCTTCCGGATCCGGAAGGCGCGCCCCTGCGCCCGCGGCCTGATCCGGTACATGGTCCGACCTTCGTCGACGAAGATCTCCTTGATGGCCATGTCATGCGGCTCGACCGGGTGCTCGAAGCGGTCCGCCAGATTGTGCATCGCGGACTCGAGCGTCTTGCGAATCGGGACCGAAACCGCTTTCGACGAATACCGAAGGGTTTCGATGGCAAGCTCGATCGACTTGCCTCTCACCAGGTCGGCGACGATTCTCGCCTTTCTCGGTGATACCCTGACATGCCGCGCGATGGCGCGTGCCTCCATTTCGATCTACCTCCGCTCGCGTGCTACTTGCGCTTCTTGCTCGTGTGCCCCCGGTAGGTCCGCGTCGAGACGAACTCGCCGACCTTGTGACCCACCATGTTCTCCGTGATGAACACGGGGATGAACTTGTTCCCGTTGTGCACGGCCAGCGTGTGGCCGACGAATTCCGGGGAAATCGTCGATCGGCGGGCCCACGTCTTGATGACGCGCTTCTCGCCGGTCTCGTTCATCCGGTCGATCTTCCCGAACAGCTTCTCGTCGATATAGGGGCCTTTTTTCAACGATCTGGGCATGTGACCTCCAGCGTACCCGGGTTCGCGATCCGGGCAGGTGGCCGCCGCGGCGGCCTTACCTCTTCTTCTTGCGTCGGTGGACGATGTATTTGTCCGAAAGCTTCTTCTTGCGGGTCTTGAACCCCTTGGTCGGCTTGCCCCACGGCGTCACCGGGTGGCCGCCGCCGCTCGTACGACCCTCGCCGCCCCCCATGGGGTGGTCGACGGGATTCATCGCGACGCCGCGGACCTTGGGCCGATGACCGAGCCAGCGGGAACGCCCCGCCTTGCCGATCGACACGTTCTCGTGGTCGATGTTGCTGACCTGGCCGATCGTCGCGAAGCATTCCTTGCGTACGCTGCGGATCTCGCCGCTGGGCAGCCGCAGCAGGGCGCGCCCGCCCTCCTTCGCCATCAGCTGGGCGTAGGAGCCGGCGCTCCGCGCCATCTGTCCGCCCCGGCCGGCGATCAGCTCGATGTTGTGGACGAAGAGCCCGGTAGGGATCTTCTCGAGCGGCAGCGCGTTGCCCGGGTGGATGTCGGCGTCCGGGCCCGAGACCAGGACGTCGCCGACCTTGACGCCGTGCGGCGCGAGGATGTAGCGCTTCTCGCCGTCCACGTAGTGGAGGAGGGCGATGAAGGCCGAACGGTTCGGATCGTACTCGACCGCGGCGACCTTCGCGTCGATCCCGTGCTTGTCGCGACGGAAATCCATCACGCGATAGCGGCGCTTGTGCCCGCCGCCCCGCCGGCGCATCGTGACCCGACCGTGGTTGTTGCGGCCGCCCTTGCTCGCCTTGCCCTTGACCAGCGACTTCTCGGGAGCCTTCGGGGTCAGCTCCGAATAGTCGGTTACGGTCTTGTACCGCAGCGCCGGGGATGTCGGTTTGAACTTCTTGATAGCCATCGGGATACCTCGCTACACCTGGTCGAAAATATCGATGTTCTCGCCCGAGGCGAGCCGGACGATCGCCTTCTTGCGATCGGACCGCTTGCCGGTGAATCGTCCGGAGCGCATGAACGTGGTCTTCGTCTTGCCGCGTATGATCGCCGTCTTGACGTCCTTGACGGTGACGTTGAAGAGCTTCTCGATCGCGGCCTTGATCTCGCGCTTGTTTGCGCGCGGGTCGACCTCGAAGACGAACTTGTTGCTCGCCTCCTTGAGGGCCGTGCTCCTCTCGGTGATGACGGGTTTCAGGATGATCCTCTGGATATCCTTCATGACGCGAACACCTCCTCGAGCGAACTCAGTCCCTCGTCGGTGAACAGAAGGACATCGGCCTTCAGGATCTCGTAGGCGTTCATGTTCCGGCTCAGCATGAACCGGACGCCTTCGATATTCCGGACGGACTTGAAGACGTTCTCGTCGAATCCGCCGGTCACGAACAGCACCTTGCGCCCGTACAGCCCCGCCGCCTTCAGGAACTCGGCGAAACGCTTCGTCTTCGCCTCTTCGAACGCCACGCCCTCGACCACGACGACGCTCTCGCCGTGAACCTTGTCGGTGAGCGCGCTTTTCAGGGCGACGCGCTTGACCTTCCGGGGAATCCGGCGGCCATAGTCGCGCGGCTGCGGCCCGAAGACGACGCCGCCACCCCGCCAGATGGGGGAAGACCTGCGGCCGGCGCGCGCCCGGCCGGTGCCCTTCTGACGATAGGGCTTGCGATTGCTGTAGGAGACCTCGCCCCGCTGCTTCGTCTTCGCCGAGCCCAGCCGACGATTCGCCAGGTACATCTTGACGACGTCGTACAGCACGGGCCGGTTCACCGCGCCTTCGAAGAGCGCGGCGGGAAGATCGACGGAGCCCTTCAGGTCCCCGCTGAAATCGTAGAGTTTCGCGCTAGCCATGACCTTTCCTCGCTTCTAGCCCTCGCTCCGGGGCGTCGCCGTAAGTCGCAGGATGGTGTTTCTCGAGCCCGGAACGCCCCCCCGCACGAGGAGGAGGTTGTTCTCGACATCGACGTCGACGACGACGAGATTGCTGACGTGAACCTGCTCGTGCCCGGTCCGCCCGGGAAGCCGCTGCCCCTTCAGGACCTTGCCGGGGTAGGCGGCCATGCCGATCGAGCCGGGAACCCGGTGCGAATTCGACCCGTGGGTCTTCCTGCCTCCGTGGAACCCGTGCCGCTTGATGACGCCCTGGAACCCCTTGCCCTTCGTCAGACCGGAAACGTCAACGCGGTGAATGCCCGCGAAGAGCCCCACGTCGAGAAGCTGTCCCGCGTGGAAGACGCTCGCGTCCTCCACCCTGAACTCCTGGACATGCCGGTACGGCGGCAGGTCGGCCTTCTTGAAATGACCGATCGTCGGCAGGTTGGCCCGACTCGGGTCGATCTCATCGAACGCCAGCTGCACGGCGGCATACCCGTCATTCTCGACGGTCTTGACCTGGACGACGGGGCACGGGCCGGCCTGGATGACGGATACGGGGATCGATGTCCCGTTCTCGTCGAAGACCTGCGTCATCCCAATCTTCCTGCCGATCAACCCAACCATGATATCCTCCGAATCAGACTCTGATCTCGATGTCGACCCCGGCGGGCAGGTCGAGTTTCTGCAACGCATCGACCGCCTTGGGCGTTACGTTCGTGATCCAGATAAGGCGCTTGTGCACCCGGATCTCGAACTGCTCGCGCGACTTCTTGTTCACGTGCGGCGAGCGGAGCACCGTGTAGACCGAACGCCTCGTGGGAAGCGGGATCGGACCCGAGACTTCAGCACCCGTCCTCCGCGCCGTCCTGACGATCTCCTCGGCGCTGCGGTCGAGCATCGAATGCTCGTACGCCTTCAGCTTGATCCGTATTCTCTGACCATCCACCGGCCAACCTCCGAATTGCCTCTCGCCGTTACTCGATGATATTGGTCACGACGCCGGCGCCGACGGTACGTCCGCCCTCGCGGATCGCGAACCGCAGCTCCTGCTCCATCGCG
>JAFGEZ010000016.1 GCA_016931295.1 Candidatus Krumholzibacteriota bacterium | reverse complement strand
CCCGAGTTCCTGAGGAAGGGGGGGACCGTCGCCTCGACCGTCGCCACGCAGAGCACGCGCGTGCGCCCCACCTCGATGAGCACGGAGGCCGGCTCGCTCGTGACGTAGCGTCGGTGGATCTTCACGGGCCTGAGCTCGTCGGCCCGCCGTCCGTCCGGTCTCGGCATCCGGTCTCCTTTCGCGAAACGGCCGCGCGCCGTGCGCCGGGCCGCCGTCAGAAATCCACCCGCTCGACCAATTCGAGGGGCCGGCCGAGGAACCGCTCGGCCACGTCGCGGAACTGCGCGGGAAGATCGCTCACGTAGATCTCGAGCCGCCGCCGCGCCTCCGAGGGCGTTTTGAGCTTCCGCTCGCCGAGGAGCCGTTCCACCTCGATCGCCGTCTCCCGGGCCGAATCGACGAGGACCACGCCGGGGCCGGCCGTTTCGGCGATGACGTTTTCGAGCAGCGGGTAGTGCGTGCAGCCGAGCACGATCGTGTCGGCTCCGAAGCCGCGCACCGGCTCGAGGTAGCGCGCCGCCGCGAGGCGGGTGACCTCGTCGTTTAGCCACCCCTCCTCGACGAGGGGAACGAAGAGCGGACAGGCTCCCGACCAGATCTCGATCGAGGGGTCGATATCGTGGATCGCCCGTTCGTAGGCCCCCGAGCCGATCGTGGCCGTCGTCCCGATGACGGCGACGCGCCGGTTGCGCGTCTCGCGCGCCGCCGCGCGGGCGCCGGGAAGGAGCACGCCGACGAGCGGCATCTCCTCCTCGGCGGCGAGCGCCGGGAGCGCGAGGGAGGAGGCGGTGTTGCAGGCGACGACGATGAGCTTCACGTGCTTGCTCTCGAGGAAGGCGAGGTTCTGCCGTGAGAAGCGCAGCACCGTCTCGGGGCTCTTCGTCCCGTAGGGGACGCGGGCCGAGTCGCCGAAGTAGATGATGTCCTCGGCGGGCAGGCGCTCGAGCAGTTCGCGGACGACGGTGAGCCCGCCGACGCCCGAGTCGAACACGCCGATCGCCTTTTCCCGTTCAGTCATCGTTTGCTTGCTTTCCGTCGGGTTGTCCGGCGGCGCCGGCGCGCCCCGCGCAACGCCTTACCGCCACTTCAGGATGTCGAGGGGCTCGCCGACGTCGTAGTGGCCGGCGATCGTCTCGACCGGGGAACCCTCGATGAGCAGCTGCACGCGCCGCACCGCGGGAAAGTTCTCGCCGATCGTGCGAAGGATCATCGCGATCGTGAAGTACTCCCCCGTCGATCCTCCCGGGTGGCCGGACACGAGTTCGGCGTTGAAATCGAGGTATACGGTCTGTTCGTCCTCCACCCAGAAGACCTGGATGATCGCCGCCTCACCGGGAAAGGCGTTGACCGCATCGCCGTTCTCCGGCCCGTCGGAGAGGGCCTGGATGACGGCCTTGACCTGGGCCTCGAACCCGTCGCGGACGGCGATCTCGCGCGCCTCGGCGACGAGACTCCCGGCCTGCCGGTCGGGGTAGTAGAGCGTCACGGTGCGCGTCTCCTCGGGGACCACCTGGATGCCGCCCGGCGCCTCCCCGCGCCCCGGTTTCGTCCGGCGTTCGAGGAACACGAGCCCGGCGACGACGATCGCGAGGATGACGAGGACGATGGCGATGGTGCGCCCGATGTTCATCGATCACTCCCCGAAGCGGCCCTGGTAACGGCGCAGCGCCTCGATGATCCCGTCGACGATCCGGTTGCGGAAGTCTGCGTCGAGGAGCAGCTCTTCCTCCTCCGGGTTGGAGAGGAAGGCCGACTCGACGAGGATCCCCGGCATGTGCAGGCCCTTGAGGACCCGGAGCCCGGCCTGCTTCACGCCGCGGTTGCGGATCTCGATCGTCTTGCTCATCTCGCGCTGGACGAGCTCGGCGAACTCGCTGCTCTCGGTGATGAACTCGTTCTGCACCATGTCCCAGAGGATGAAATCGAGCTCGGCGAGCTCGTCGGGGTCGAGTTCCGGGTTCTCGAACCGGATCGAGGCGTTCTCCTCCGAGGCGATACGCTCCTCGTCGTCGGTGCGGGCCGGCGAGAGGAAGAGCGTCTCGAAGCCCCCGGCGTCGGGATGGAACCAGCCGTTGCAGTGCAGGCTGATGAAGACGTCCGCCTTCGCCCGGTTCGCGATCTCGACGCGCCGGTCGAAGGGAACGAGGACGTCCTCCTGGCGGGTGAGGACGACCTCGACGCCCAGCTCGGCGACGAGCCGGCCGCGGAGGAGCATGGCGATCTCGAGGTTGACGTCCTTCTCGCGAACCCCGCCCTGGCTCACCTTGCCGTTGTCGATGCCGCCGTGCCCCGGATCGATGGCGACGACCCGGATCGAGCCGGTCCTGCGAGCGCGCGCGTCGTCGTCGAGGATCTCGGTCATCCGCTTGCCGGCGTACTCGACGTCGGGGATCTCGGGGAGGTCGCCCTCCTCGAGGGAGATAACGAGCTTCCGCGGTCCGCGCCCGTCGTCTCCGGACGACTCGAACTCGACGCGGAACCGTTCGGCCGTCTTTTGCACGTCGAAGAAGAGATAGGCGTCATGCTCGGTCTGCTCCGCGCGGACGCGGTTGAAGAGTCCGGCTCCCCGGGGGACGGTGAACTTCAGCGGGTTGAGCTTGCCACCGTAGATCTTGAGGCGCAGGAGCCCCGGCGTCTCCGAGTCGACGTGGTAGAGGAGCTCCTCGGTGAGCGTCAGCTCGGCGCGCGTCCCCTCCTCCCCCTCGACGAACTCGAGGCGGGTGACGTTGTAGTCCGGCGAGCCGATCGTGAGGACGCCGTGCTCCTCGTCGAGCTCGAGTTGCTCGGCGAGCCGCGGCGCGAGGATCTCCGAGACGAACTCGAGGGGCACCATGACGGCCCCGTTGAAATAACGCACCGGCGTGCGCACCAGGGCCGGCTCGTCGTCGACCGTGACGACGCGGGTGTCGATGGTGAAGAGATACCGGTGGATCCCGATGCGCAGCGAGAGCTTGCGCAGACCCGGATTCCAGAATTTCGTGGCCTTGAAGACGCGCGCGAGATCGTATGCGGTGAGGTAGAGTTCCTCCGATCCCTCCTCGGCGCGGTAGAGATCGATGTCCTCGGCCTCCCGGCCGTCGGCGTAGATGACGCCGAGGGTCCGCTCGACATCGAGATGGTCGGGCTCCTGGGCGACCGCCGGCGCGGCGGCGACGAGGAGGGCGATGACGACGAGCAGTATCGATCGTTCAGTCATTCCTGCGGTTCCTGTCCTTCAGGGCGCGGTCCAGTTCACGCTTGGCGTCGCGTTCGGCGATGTCGCGGCGCTTGTCGTAGCTCTTCTTGCCGCGTGCGAGGCCGAGCTCGACCTTGACGATGCCGCGATCGGTGAAGTAGAGCCGGAGCGGCACGATGGTGAGGCCCTTCTCCTGCGTCTTGCCGATCAGCCGCTTGATCTCCTTCGCGTGCACGAGGAGCTTGCGCGTGCGAGTGGGCTCGTGGTTGAACCGGTTGCCCTGCTCGTAGTGGCTGATGTGCGTGTTGTACAGGAAGAGCTCCTCTCGTTCGATCGCGGCGTAGGAATCCCTGAGGTTGGCGCGGCCGTCGCGCAGCGCCTTCACCTCGGTGCCGACGAGCACGATCCCCGCCTCGATCGTCTCGATGATGTGGTACTCGTGCCGCGCCTTGCGGTTGGTCGCGATGATCTTCATGCGGATCCCCGCCCGTCGGGGGCTCGCCGGCCCCGTAAGGATATACGTCTCCACTCCGTCCCGCGTTTCCGGACAGGCGAAACGTAACAGAGGCCCGGGGCCTGCGCAAGCGGAAACCCCCCGTGCGGACGGGCCGCGCGGGAGGCGTACATTTTCTTTTGGCGGGCCTCGGAACGGGGGGTATACTCGCCCGTGGGATCCACCTCGCCCGCCCGGGCCGGCCACGCACGGAAGGAGCGCAGCCATGCCGCACCGCCGCACCCTCTCGATCGCCGTTCTCCTCGTCTTATCCATTCCCGTGCTCGGCGCATGCGGGGAGCCCGCGGCGAACCCGGAGCCCTTCCCCGCGATCGAGCCCCTCGAGACGGGGATGCTCGCCGTCTCCGGTCTCCACGAGATCTACTGGGAGCGCTCGGGGAATCCGGACGGCATCCCCTGCGTCTGCCTCCACGGCGGCCCCGGCGGGCAGAGCAGCCCCTTCGTCCGCCGGCTCTTCGATCCGGACGTGTGGCACGTCATCCAGTTCGACCAGCGCGGCACGGGGCGATCCCGCCCCTTCGCCGAGACGCGCGAGAACACGACGGCGCACCTCGTGGCCGACATCGAGCGGCTCCGCGAGCACCTCGGGGTGGAGCGGTGGTATCTCTTCGGCGGCTCGTGGGGCTCGACGCTGGCGATCGCCTACGCGGAGGCCCACCCGGACCGCGTCCTCGGGATGTTCCTCCGCGGGCTCTTCATGGCGACCGACGCCGAGATCGACCACTTCTACCACGGCGGCTCGGCGAAATACTATCCCGACGCGTACGAGGCGCTCGTCTCCTCGCTCCCCGATCCATCGCGCCGGCCGCTTCCCGCCTACCTCGACGAGCTGATCCGCCTCGAACCCGACCCCGCCGCCGCGCAGCGGTACGCCCGCGAGTGGACGCGCTGGGAGTCGCGGATCGCCACGCTCGAGACAACCGACGCGGCCACCGGCGAGTTCCTGGCCATGCCGAGGTACGCGAACCTGATCTACTCGCTTGGGCTCATGGAGAACTACTACATGGCCAACCGGTGCTTCCTCGAGGAGGGGCAGCTCTGGCGGGATCTGGACCGTATCCGCGACATCCCCGCGTGGATCGTTAACGGCCGCTACGACGTCATCTGCACACCGGCGACGGCCTGGCGCCTTAACCGGGAGCTGCACGAATCGCATCTCTCGATCGTCGAGAGCGCCGGCCACGGCCTCTGGCAACCGCCGGTGTTCGGGGCGCTTATGACATTCATCGACGCGGCGCCAGGGCAGGTCGAAAAATAATTCAAATATATCTTGCTTTTGGCCCGAATAACGCTATTATTGTTTTGCTGATATGATGGATTGAGGATGGATAGTATTGTACTCGGAATGAAGGCGATCCACGAACCTGCCGCTTTGTTCAACCTTTCCAGAGCACATAACATACATTCCTGCAAATCTATCGGACATTTACCGTTTGGAGCCTACAGGAGGCTGACATGAAGATTTATGTAGGAAACATGTCTTTCGATACGAGCGAGAACGACCTGCGCAAGGCGTTCGAGGCTCATGGCACGGTCGACTCCGTCGCGATCATCACGGACAGGGACACCGGTCGTGCGAAGGGTTTCGGGTTCGTCGAGATGAACAACGACGACGAGGCGAGGGCCGCGATGGAAGCCCTGAACGAGAAGGACTTCATGGGCCGTACGCTCAAGGTCAACGAGGCGCGTCCGCGCACCGACGGCCCTCGTGGCGGCGGACGTCGCGGCGGCTTCGGGGGCGGCTTCTAGCACCTCCGACCACGACAGATGATCCCGGCGGCCGGGGGCAGGACGGCCGGTCGGGTATCACGAAAACGAGGGAGGCCGGTTTTCCGGCCTCCCTCTTCGTTTTCCGTTTTCCGGGCAGCCGTCGGCGCTCAGCGGGCCCCGGAGAAGAAGACGACCCGCTTCTTGCCCGCTTCCGCCCGGATATCGACGGCGCGGGCGGGCAGGTCGACCCCGCCGGCGAGGCTCACCTCGTGCTGTTCCTCGCCCACCTCGAGCCGGTAGACGAGGATCGCCGCGGGCAGGGTCTGCCAGGAGCGGGTATCGGCCTTCTCGACCGAGGAGAGCACCTTCCCCAGCATCCCCTGCCAGGTCAGCTCGGATTTCCTGCGCTTCCCCTGGTTTTGCAGGGCGAGCTTCAGCGTCGAGCGAATGGCCGAGCGCAGGAGGATCTTCCCCATGTCCTGCTCGAGGGCCGCGACGGCCGTCTCCCCGACGTCGTCGAGCAGCGCCGCCCGTCCCGCCTCGATCCCGTCCACGACCACCGCGCAGCAGGAACTGTCGTACGGCTGGCGCTCGTACCGGGGAAAGGAGAAGGTGAACCACTTGCCGAGGGTGAGGTCGTCGAAGCCTGCCCCCCACGCGGTGTTGACGACGAGGGGCTCGCGGTCGCCGACGTCGAAGGTACCGAAGAGGAGCCCGCCGTCCTTGCGGAACATCCCGCGGATCTCCGTCGAGACCTTGACCGGGGCGCGCCCCGCCTCGACGAAGACGACGAGCTCGCGCACGTGCGGGTTCACCGCCGCCGGCGCCGCCCCCGGAGCGATCTCGCGGACGATGTCGTACTCGATCCGGGCGTCCTCGGCCCGCCCCTCGGTCTCGTAGAGGAGGGCGGCGAGGTAGCGGGCGAAGGGCACCTCGAGCCGCCGCCGCTTCTCGAGGGGCACGCCGTCGAGGAACTGGTTCAGGCGGGTGATCGTGCGGTTTCGTTCGACGTAGGCCCCCTCCATGTCCCCCGTGAGCCAGTAGGCGAGCATCAGGTAGGCGTTGATGAGGATCTTCTCGTGCTCGCCCGGCTGGTAGTCGTCGAAACCCTCGTGGAAAACGTAGCTCTTGAGCTGCCCGGTGACCGAGACCGTCCCCTCGATCTCGCGGAAGCGCCGCTCGGCCGCCTGCAGGTCGACGATCGCCGAGTCGTAGCGCCCCGCGGCGAGGTTCACCTTGCCCCGCTCGAGCAGATAGAGGGAGCGGTCGTTCTCCCCGGCCCCGGCGAGGAGCTCGTCGAGGGAGCCGAGGGCGTCCTCGTACGCCCCGCGGTAGTAGAGATCGCGGGTGGCGGTCATCCGACCCGTATACGTTGCGCAGCCCAGCGCGACGGCCGCGAGGAGCGCGCAGGCGATCAGCGGCTTTCTCATCGGTCCCCGTCTTGGTCTAACGGCGGATGGTCCCCTTCGTCGAGGCGCGCTTGTACTCGACCTCGTCGGTCCACTTGATCAGCAGCGTCTCCACCTCGAAGATGTCCAGGGTCACGTTCTGGTAGTTGATGTTCTCCCTGCCGTCGATCTTGCGGATGTTCGTGATCGTGCCGCGAAGGACGTACTTCGCGCCCACGAAGTTGCCGATCCTGGCCGCCTTCGCGTTGTCGTAGAGGTCGGTGGCCTGCATGTTGAGCTGGTCGAGGGCCATGTCGAAGGCCTGGTCGTCGACGAAATCGGCCATCCCCTGCTTGATCATCTGCGTGCGGATCTTCTCGAGGATGAGCCGCGTGTCGATGTGCTCGTCGGTCTTGTTGAGCAGGCTCTGCGCGAGGAGCATGACGGGCTTCTCGCCGGCGTGCGTCGCCCGGTAGGCCTGCAGGAAGCCGTTCGCCTGCATCGAGCCGACCATCCCGTCGGTGATGCGGAAGAGGTCGGCGCTGGCGAAATCGGCGTCCTCGGCCGTGTCGGTGGCGAGGTCGATCTCGCGCGTCTCCTGTCGGGAGCAGCCGACGAGGAAGAGCAGCGCGGCGCAGCAGAAGAGAGCGAGCGATCTCCGCATGGAGTCCCTCCCTGGTGAAGGTGGTCGTGTCGGTCGTGGGCGGCACCGAAGCCGCGGAAACCATCCTAGCCCCGGCCGGACGGGGGCGCAAGCGGGAAAACGGGCGGCGCCGACGGCTCGCGCGAGCCGGCACGCGGTGCGACGGCCTCCTTGCGCCGCCGCCCCACCGGCCGCGCGCCCCTCGCTATTGACAAACGCCGGTCCGTTAATTATCGTAGGTACTCTCGACCGCGAGACGATTGATGCCTGAGTGGTGGAACTGGTAGACGCGCTGCGTTCAGGGCGCAGTGGGGTTATCCCCGTGGGGGTTCGACTCCCCCCTCAGGCATTTTTCATTGTACGCCCGCTCGCCCGGGCTTCCCCGCCCAGCGCCGGCAAGGAGGACATCCATGGACATGCTCGTCAGTTTTCCCGGCAACAAGAAGGTCTACGCCGATTACAAGGGCTACACGATCGAGACCGACCAGGCCGTCCATGCGGGCGGCGACGGCACGGCCCCGGCGCCCTTCGATCTCTTCCTCGCCTCGCTGGCGACCTGCAGCGGCGTCTACGTCGTCTACTTCTGCCAGAACCGCGAGATCCCCTACGAGGATATCACCGTCCGGATGCGGATCGAGCGCGACCCCGAATCGAAGATGATCGGCAGGATCGGCATCGCGGTCGAACTGCCCCCCGAATTCCCCGAAAAATACGTGAAGCCCCTCCTGGCGGCGGTGAATCTCTGTACCGTCAAGAAGCACCTCTACGACCCGCCCGAGATCGAGGTCACGGCGGTCACGAAGAGCTGACCGCCGGCCGCCCTACGGGCACGAGGCGTCCGCGTCGCAGTGGAGAAAGCGGTCGAAGTGGCGCGTGATCTTGCGGAAGAGGTGGATCCGGCTCGGATCGTGCCTGATCCCGTGCCGGCCCGTGGGGTAGAACATCACCTCGAAATCCGTCCCCGACTCGATCAGCGCCTTCACGAGGAGCACGGTGTCCTGGAAGTGGACGTTGTCGTCGCCCATCGCGTGCGCGATGAGCAGGTGGTTCCGGAGACTCTTCGCGTACGTGACCGGCGACCCGGCGCGGTAGGCCTCGGCCTGTTCTTCCGGCATCCCCAGTCGCTCCTCGGTGTAGTGGGTGTCGTAGTTGCGCCAGCAGGTCACCGGGGCCACCGCCGCGCCCGCCCGGAAGGCGTCGGGGTAGCGGAGCATCGCCAGGGCCGTCATGTAGCCGCCGTAGCTCCATCCCCAGATCCCCACGCGCTCTGGATCGACGAAGGGAAGTTCACCGAGGAACTCCAGCCCCGTCATCTCGTCCTCGAGGTCGGGACCGCCGATGTCGAGATACACGTCGGTCCGCCAGTCGCGTCCGTAGCCGGAGGAGCCGCGGTAGTCGAGATCGAGGATCACGTAGCCGCGCGCGACGAGGTAGGCGTCGTAGAGGGTCCGCCAGCGCCAGCCCTTGACCACCGACTGCGCGTAGCCGCCGCCGTGGACGGTGACGATCGCCGGGCGGCGCCCGCCGGCCGGCTGCAGGTCGGTTCTGCCGGCGAGGATCTCTTCGATCTCCTCGATCTCGTCTATCTCCGGCGGGAGGAGGATGCAGGCGTGGATCGTCTTCCCGTCGCGGCGGCTCTCGAGCGTGAAAAAGCGCGGCACGGGCAGGACGAAGCCGGCGAGGTCATCGGGCCGCGAATCGGTGATCCTGACGAGTTCCCCGGGCACCGGCCAGTCGCGCCGGGAGCCGAGGGCGGGCACGTGGCCGCCGCCGCGCGCGTCCGTCATCGGCGCGGCATCGGCGACCGACTCGCCGCGGAGTGAGGCGAGCGCGTAGAGGTCCCAGGGCACGAGCGGGTTGTCGTAGCGGACGAGGACTTGATCGAACCCGGGCGAGGGGTGGCTCTCGTACCAGCCCTCGCCGGGCGTCACGCGGACGGTGCGGCCGTCCAACTCCGTTCGGTAGAGGTGGCGCTGCTCCGGCTCGAGGGCCGTCGCCGTGTACCAGGCCGCGCCGCGACCGTCGACGCCGTGGAAGGCGGTCACCTCCCACGCGCCCGAGGTGACGGCCGTCGTCTCGCCCGTTTCGGTGTCGTACCGGTAGATGTGGTTCCACGCGGGTCGTTCGGCGGTGAACCAGAGAAGCCGCCCGTCATCGCTCCAATGGACGTCGCGGTGATCGACGTTCACCCAGGCCGGATCGCGCTCGGTGAAGAGCGTGTCGATCGATCCGTTTTCCGCGTCGACGAGGAGATCGCGCCCGCCCGGCCGCCACGAGACGTCGACGATGTACTCGTCGCGCCGGTCGCCGCCGCCGATCCATGTCGTCTTCCGTTTGTCGAGCGAGACGACGCCGAGGCGCTTCAGGGAGTTCGCGCTCCCCGCCACGGGGCGCGCCTGGCGGCGGACCTCGACGAACTCGCCCGTGTAGTCGGGCACGAGGAGCTCGCGCACCGGGCTCACGTCGGCCTGGACGAAGGCGATGCTCGCGCCGTCCGGCGACCACCAGAAGGAACGCTCCCGCCCGACCTCCTCGTAGTCGATGTAGTCGCCGATCCCGTTGTAGAGGAGATCGCTCCCGTCGCGCGTGACCTGCGTCGCCGCCCCCGACGCGAGATCGTACGTCCAGATGTCGTTGTTTCGCACGAAGGCGATTCGGTCGCCGCCCGGGGAGAAGGCCGCGTCGGATTCGTCGGCCGCCGTCCCGAAAAGGCGGCGGACGTCGCCCGAACGGACGTCGAGGAGGAAGAAGTCGCCGTAGAGGGAAAAGAGGATCTGTCGGCCGTCGGGCGATCAGGCGAAGGAGAAGATGCCGCTGCCCGACCGGCGCTGGACCGAGGCGCGGTCGATCGCGGCGCGCGTCATCACGCCGGAGGATTCCTCGGCGATCGCCGCCGGATCGACGGCGAGGCGGAGTTGCTCGGTTCGGGCGTCCCAGAGCCAGAGCTTGTGGAAAAGCTCCCCCTCCTCGTTCCAGGTGAAGGCGAAGAGGCGGCCGTCGGGCGACCAGGCCGTCTCGTCGAATCGGAAGCCGGCGACGCGGGGATCGCGGTACATCCGCTCGATCGTCAAGCCGTCGGCCGTCGTCTCCGTCGCGGCCGCGGGAGCGGCGAAAGCGGCGAGAACCGCCGCGAGAAGGAGCGGAAGCGCGGCGATGAGGTTGGTCGGCCGCACGGGCGATCGTCGTCGCTTGGTGTTCGTCATGGAATGGTCACCTCCGGGCACAAGTCGTCGTTCGGGGAACGGGCGCCGGGCGCCCGCATATTGAACCGCCCGCCGGGGGGAAGGTCAACGATTTTTCCCGCAACCCTTTACACGCACGGCCGCCTCTGCTATGAGAAGATCATGGGGGAAGGGATCTTCATCACCGGGGCGGCCGGCAAGACCGGCCTCGCGCTGCTCGAACGGTTGCGCGGCGACCGCGGCGCGGCCCGCGGCGACATCACCTGCCTTCTCCGGCCGGGCGGCGACCGCGACCCGCTCGGGCACTTCGGCGTCCAGATCGTCGAGGGGAACGCCGCCGACCCGGACGCCGTCGCCGCCGCGTGGACGGGCCAGGAAACGGTCCTCCATCTCTCCTCGATCCTCCACGCCGGCGCGGTCGTCCGCGGCACCCGCGGCGCGAGGCGCCTCGTCGCGGTGAGCTCGGCGGGGCGCTACTCCCGCTTCCGGGACATCGCCGGCGCGATCGTCGCCGGGGAAAAGGCGGTCGAGCGGTCCGCCGCGGCGTGGACGATCCTCCGCCCGACGATGATCTACGGCGTGCCGGGCGACCGCAACATCTCGCGCCTCGCCGCCCTCGTCGCCCGCGCCCGGATTCTCCCGCTTCCCGGCGGCAACAGCCGCTTCCAGCCCGTGCTGGCGGACGACCTCGCCGGAGCGATCGTCGCCGCGCTCGATCGGCCCTCGAGCGAGAAGCGATCCTACGACGTCTCGGGAGGGAGCGCGCACACGCTCGCCGGCATCGTTCGCATCCTCGCCGGGCTGATGGGACGGCGCGTCGTCGTGCTGCCCGTGCCCCTCGCCCTGGCGCGCGCCGCCGTGCGCCTGCTCGGCCGCGTCACCGACCGCCCCGCCATCGACCCGTCGCAGATCGACCGCCTCCTCGAGGACCGCTCCCTTCCCCACGAGGAGGCCGCGCGCGACCTCGGCTTCAGCCCGCGCCCCTTCGCCGAGGGCGCGGCCCTTCTCCTCGAACGGATGGGCCTGCTCGCAGGTTCCCGCTGATCCGCGGCACGCAAAACGGCCCCCGGGAGAACTCCCGGGGGCCGTGTGAAACGCCGTCGCCGCGGGGCCGGCTACTCGATGTCCGCCTTGGCGATCACCTCGATCCCGCCGAGCCCGGCGAGTTGATCTTTCGTCTCCGCGTAGTTCGCGAGAAGCACGATGAGACAGTCTTCCGCGTGGAAGTTCTCGCGGGCGACCCGCTGCACGTCCGCCGCGGTGACCGCCCCGATCCTTTCGCGGTACGTCTCGACGAAATCCTCGCCGAGACCGTAGAAGGCGAGCCTCGTGAGCCAGCCGGCGAGGTGGTCGTTCGTCTCGATGCGGAAGGGGAAGAGGCCGGAGAGGTAGCGCTGCGAGGATGCGAGCTCCTCGCCGGTGAGCGTCTCGTCCCGCATGAGCCGCACCTGTTCCAGGGCGACGTCGATCGCCTCCCGGAGCGTTTCGTTCTTCGTGTAGGTGACGACGGTGAAGGTGCCGCCGCGGCGGTACTGCGCGAGGCCGCTCCGCGCGCCATAGGAGAGCCCGCGGTTGACGCGGATCTCGTCCATGAGCCGCGAGGTGAATCCGCCGCCGAGCGTGTTGTTGCCGACGGCGAGCGCGAAGTAATCGGGCGAATCCATGCCGACGGCGATGTTGCCGATGCGGATCTGGCTCTGCGTGAGCTCGGGGTCGTCGATGACGACGACGCGCGTGCCGGGGAAGGTCCGCCGCTCGAGGACGGGAACGGCGGCCGCCGCTCGCTCGCCCCGCCACGAGCCGAGGCGTTTCTTCGCGAGCTTCAACGCCGTCTTCGCGTCGATGTCCCCGACGATGGCGAGAAAGGCGCCCTCGGGCACCCAGTTCGCCGCGTGGAAGGCGGCGACGTCCGCCCGCGTGAGCTTCTCCACGTCGGCGGCCGAGCCCTCGACGGGGTGCCCGTAGGGATGCCCGGCGGCGAGCAGGCGCGCGAACTCGCGCGAGGCGAAGCGGTAGGGGCTGTCCTTGACGCTGTGGATGGCCGCCGTGACGATTTCCTTCTGCCGCTCGACCTCGTCGGCGGGAAAATCGGGGCTCGCGACGACCGTGCCGAGGATCTCGAGCGCCGCGGCGAGATCGCGGGCGAGGAAGTTGCCGGCGACGGCCGTGTAATCGCGATCGGCCGACGCGGAGAGCTCGCCGCCGAGCCCCTCGATCTGCTCGGCTATCTCGTCGGCGCCCATCCCGCCGGCCCCCTTCATGACGAGCTCGGCGGTGAGGTTGGCCGCGCCCTCGAACCCGGCGGGGTCGGCCGCGGATCCCGCTGGCAAGAGCAGGCGGATCGAGACGAGGGGAACCTCGCGCGTCTCCATGACGAAGACGGTGAGGCCGTTCTCCAGCGTATGTTTCGTGTATTCGGGCAGGTCGATGCCCGCCGTTCCGGCGGACGCGGGCGCGGCGGCCGCGAAAAGCAGGACCGCCATGGCCGCGATGATCGTTTGTTTCATCCGTCTCTCCTCCGTGTTCGGGCCGTTCACGTCAGCTCTCGGCGCGCTCGGGAACGAGCGTGACGACGTTGCGGCGGTTCGGCGAGAAATACGTTTCCGCCACGCGTTTCACGTCGTCGGCCGTGACGGCCCGGTACTTCCCGGGCACCTCCTGGATCGTCCGGTAGTCGCCGAAGAGCATCTCGTAGCGGCCGATCTTGCTCGCCTTGCCGTTCACCGTCTGCATGCTGCGCTGGAAGTCGGCCTCGAGCGAGTTCTTCGCCTTGGCCATCTCGGCCCCGGTGACGCCCCCGGAGGCGATCGCGGCGAGCTCCTCGTAGACGATCCGCTCGCACTCGGCGGGATCGGCGTCGGCCTTCAGCGTGAGATGGAAGATGTACAGCGAGGGATCGATCATCCATGAGAACCAGGAATCGGCCTCGACGGCGATCGCCGACTCGCGGACGAGCCGCTTGTAGAGCCGCGAGGAATGGCCCGTGGTGAGGATCGTCTGGAGGACGTCGATCGCGTAGATGTCGGGCGAGGAGACGGCCGTCGCCGCGAAGCCGATCAAGAGCTGGGGCAGCGCTGCGGGCTTGCGGACCTCCGCGCGGCGCTCGCCGAACTGCTCGGGCTCGGCCGTGCGCAGCGGCGCCGGGGGCTCCTGCCTCCTGATCCCGCCGTAGTACCGCTCGACGAGGGCGAAGGCCTCGTCGGTGTCGAAATCGCCGGCGACGATGAGGACGGCGTTGTTCGGCGCGTAGTACGTGCGGAAGTACGCCACGCAGTCGTCGCGGCAGATCCCGTCGAGATCGCTCATCCAGCCGAGGACGGGCCAGGAGTAGGGGTGCGCCTTGTAGGCGAGGGCGAAGAGCTCCTCGTACATGAGGCCGAAGATCGAGTTGTCGATGCTGTACCGGCGTTCCTCCTTGACGACCCCCATCTCCGAGCAGAGGAAGGTGGAATCGAGGGCGAGCGCTGCCATGCGGTCGCTGTCGAGATCGACGACCAGCTCGAGCCCGTCGGAGGAGATGTCCTCGTAGTAGGCGGTCATGTCCTTCGAGGTGAAGGCGTTGGAGTAGCCGCCGTTCGCCTCGAGGACGGCGTCGAACTCCTTCGGGCCGTAGCGTTCGGCCCCGTTGAACATCATGTGCTCCATGAAATGCGAGATCCCGGTGATCCCGGGGCGCTCGTTGCGCGCGCCGACGTGGTAGAAGGTCTGCCGGCTGAGGACGGGCACGGAGTGGTCCTCGAGCAGGATGACCTTGAGGCCGTTGTCGAGCGTCTTTACGGTGACGCCGAGATCGATCGCCGGGGACTTGTTCGACCCGGCGATGGCGGGAGCGGCGGCGCCGGCGAGAATCGCGCACAAGGCGATCAGCGCCGCCGTCGGGAGCGTTCTGCGATGCACCATCGAGGCGACCTCCTGGAAGCGGGTGATGGACGTGTATCCGGTGTCGATGCCGTCATGCACTGAAGATAGACGACGGGGCGGCCGTGCGCAATCGCCGGCTTCCTGCGGAAAGCGCGGCGCGCGGAGAGGACGGATCGCAGGGAAGCCGGGAAATTCGGCGTCGTGCCGGGGGCCGCGGGGGTTCCGCCGCCGCGTCTCCCCGCCTCACGCCGCTCGACGCCGCCGGGCGCGCGTCTTCCTGCGGTTGTAGTTCCAGACGAGCTCCATGAAGATGGCCAGGTCGTTGTCGATGTCGGTCTGCCCGCCGTCGAAGTAGAAGGTCCGGATCGGGATCCCCTCGTGGTCGCGGCTCACCTTCGGGTAGACCGCCTCGGTGACGATCCCGTTCATGCAGGTGAAGGGGCTGATGTCGATGATCCCGTCGGCGCCCTTCCCGTACATGTACGCGGCCTTGCCCACCGAGAGCACCATCTCGCCGAGCGCCCCGACGGCCGGCAGGTAGGGCCGGCTCAAATCGAGGATCTCGCGGACCGAGTGCGGCTCCTCGATGCCGGTGAACTCGCCGGCCACCGGCGCGAGGAGGCGCTGCTCGTAGCGGTGCTGCACGTTCTTCTTCAGCCAGACGCCGAACATGTCGAGCGACAGGCGCTTCCCGCGCAGCTTGAGGTTCTTGACCTGCTCCTCGTCGGTGTACCACACCCACTCGGTGATGTCGCTCAGCCACGCCTGCGCCCCGAAGGGTTCGAGACGGCGGATGAGATCCTCGTT